>JAZNEN010000117.1:0-6137 GCA_045588615.1 Eubacteriales bacterium | reverse complement strand
TCCTCAGATCGCGGTGATAGACGGTATTTGCGGCGGTATGAGTGCTGTTGCGGCATCTATGTTTGACGTTACCGTTACGATAAATGATAGCTCAAAGCTTTACGTAAATCCTCCTTTTATCGTAGGTGAGGAAAAGGGAAGCGCGGCTCACGCGGCAGGCACGGGCCTTTCCGGCAAGTTCTCCGTTGGCGACATCGGTGCTGCAGCTGTCGCAGAAGCACCTGCGGCAGCAGTAGAAGCGGCTCCCGCATACACAGACGAAAAGATGTCAGGTATCCGCCGTGCTATTGCAAAGAATATGATGAACTCCCTTGCAACAACAGCACAGCTTACAAATACAGCGTCTTTCGATGCAGGCGAGATCATGGGCTTCAGAAAGAAGCTCAAGGCAGGAGCAGAAGCTCTCGGACTTCCCAACATCACACTCAACGATATCATCATTTATGCTGTATCGAGAGTTCTTGCTAAGCCCGAACACTCACTTCTCAACGCTCACCTTCTCGAAGGCGATATACTCCGCAAGTTCAGCGGTGTTCACATCGGTATCGCAGTAGATACAGAACGCGGACTTATGGTTCCCACAATTATGAACGCAGACAAGAAGTCACTTGCTGAGATCTCCAAGGAAGCTAAGGAACTCGCAAAGGCTGCTCAGTCCGGCTCTATCGCTCCCGATAAGCTCAAGGGCGCATCCTTCACAATTTCCAACCTCGGTTCCTTCGGTATCGAAAGCTTCACACCTGTTATCAATCCCCCCCAGACAGGTATCCTCGGCGTAAATACAATTATGACCAGAGTTAAGGAAGTTAACGGCGAGCTCAAGGCTTACAGCGCAATGCCCTTGTCACTCACATACGACCACAGAGCAGTTGACGGCGCACCCGCTTCCAAGTTCCTTAAGGACCTCTGTGCATCGCTTGAAAACTTCTCCATCCTTCTTTCCAAATAAGAGGTGAATAAAATGGAAATGTTTGATCTTATAATCCTCGGCGGCGGCCCCGCAGGCTATAATGCGGCACTTAAAGCAGGCCACGCAGGACTCAAAACAGTTATTATTGAAAAAAGAGCACTCGGCGGTGTTTGCCTTAACGAGGGATGTATCCCCTCAAAGGCGCTCCTTTATTCCGCTAAGGTGTATGACTACACAAAGCACGCTTCCCAGTACGGTGTTACGGTAACAGGTTCTTCTATCGATCAGAAGGCTGTTGTTGCACGTAAAAACAAGGTCGTGAAGACACTTGTAGGCGGTATCGGCATGCAGGAAAAGGCTGCGGGCGTTAAGGTTGTTTACGCCGAAGCTATGATCGAAGGCAAGGATTCCGAAGGCTTTAAGGTTAAAGCAGGCGACGAAGTTTACTGCGGTAAGCAGATGCTTCTTGCAACAGGCTCTATGCCCGTTATCCCCCCGATACCCGGTCTTCGCGAGGGCGTTGAAACAGGCTTTGTTATGACTAACAGAGAAGTTCTCGACCTGCAGGAGATCCCGAAGGAAATGGTAGTTATCGGCGGCGGTGTTATCGGTCTTGAAATGGCTTCCTACTACAACTCCGTAGGCGCACACGTAACAGTTATCGAAATGCTCGACCATATCGCAGGTCCTACAGATGCGGATATCGCAAAGATCCTTCTCGGCAACTATCAGAAGAAGGGTATCGACTTCTGCCTCAAGTGCGCGGTCAAGAGCCTTTCAGCTGATTCGGTAACATACGAAAACGAAAAGGGTGAGCTTGTAACAGTCAAGGCGGACAAGGTCCTCTGTTCCATCGGCCGCCGTGCGGTTACAACAGGATACGGTCTTGAAAACCTCAACGTATATATGGAAAGAGGCGCAGTAAAGACTGACGAGCAGATGAAGACAAATATCCCCGGCCTCTATGCCGCAGGTGATATCAACGGCGTATCAATGCTTGCTCACACAGCTTACCGCGAAGGTGAAGTTGCTATCAATAACATCCTCGGTAAGAAGGACAGAATGAGATACAACGCTATCCCCTCCGTTATCTACACAAACCCCGAAGTAGGTGCTGTAGGTGAAACAGAGGCATCCGCTAAGGCTAAGGGATACGATGTTGAAGTTGTAAACCTTACAATGAACTACAGCGGACGTTACGTTGCTGAAAACGAAGGCGGAAACGGTATCGTTAAGGTCATCGTTGACAAGAAGTATAACCGTGTTCTCGGTGTTCACATGATCGCAAATTATGCTTCCGAAATAATCTACGGCGCAGCTATGATGGTTGAAACAGAAATGACACTTGATTCACTCAAGGAGATCGTATTCCCCCATCCCACAGTATGCGAAGTTATCAGAGAAGCTTTGTTTGAAGTAAAATAATTTATAATTAATAATATAGGAGAATAAAAACTATGCCTAAGTCAATGTTTGTAGACCCTAAAGAAAGCTTTAAAAAGCGCACAGTGACATTTGAAGATATTCCCGTATGTGAATACGACAAGACAGTTGCTGATGAAAAGGACAACTACTCCAAGGAAGACTTTATCGGTATGTATGCCGATATGGTTGCTATCAGAGAATTTGAAGAAATGCTTATGGATATCAAGAAGAAGGGTATCTATAACGGCAAGGAATTCACATATCCCGGCCCTTCTCACCTCGGTCTCGGTGAAGAAGCAACAGCTGTAGGTCAGGCTTATAACCTCGGTGTTAACGACTTCATTTTCGGTACACACCGTTCCCACCACGAAGTTATCGCTAAGGCTATGTCCGCTATCAAGAAGCTTTCCGATGAAGATCTTACAAAGATAATGGAAACATACAACGGCGGTGTTCAGTACGAAGTTGTTAAGAAGTACTCCACAGCTACAAATGTTAAGGATCTTGCAAAGGACTACTTTATGTACGGCCTTATGTGCGAGCTTTTCGCTAAGGATATGGGCTTCTCCAGAGGTCTCGGCGGCTCCATGCACGCATTCTTCCTTCCCTTCGGTATTTTCCCGAACAACGCTATCGTTGGCGGCGCAGGCCCCATCGCAACAGGTGTTGCTCTCTTTAAGAAATGTAACAAGAAAGACGGTATCGTAGTTGCTAACGCAGGCGACGGCGCCGCAGGACGCGGTCCCGTATTCGAAGCTATGAACTTCGCAGCTATGGACCAGTTCAATGAACTCTGGGAAGACGGCTACAAGGGCGGCTTGCCGATCATCTTCAACTTCAACAACAACCACTACGGTATGGGCGGTCAGACAAGAGGCGAGACAATGGCTTACGGCGACCTCGTAAGACTCGGTTGCATTGCTCAGAACCAGATGAACGCTGAAAGAGTAAACGGTTGGAACCCCTTGGCAGTTATCGACGCTTACAAGCGCAAGATGGCTCTCATCAAGGAAGGTAAGGGTCCTGTTCTTCTCGACCTCGTTACTTACCGTCTCGGCGGACACTCCACATCCGACGTTATGTCATACAGAACACCCGAAGAGGAAGCTGAATGGCAGAAGCTCGATCCCCTTACAATATTCCCCCAGCAGATCGTAGATGCAGGCGTTGCAACAGCAGAAGAGCTCGAAGCTGTTAAGGCTGCCGTTATAGACAGAAACCACAGAATGTTCATGCTTGCTTCCGATCTTGAAATTGCTCCTTACACAGATTACGACAAGAACCCCGCATTCCTTGAAGACCTTATGTTCTCCAACGAAAAGGTTCTTAAGATGGAAGACAGACCCGTTGAAGTTTCCCAGCCTATGGAAGAAAACGAAAACGTTAAGAAGCTTGCTACAAAGATCCGTTACGCTTACGATGAAAAGGGCAAAGAAGTTTCCAAGATGAAGATGTACAACATCAGAGACGGTATCTTCGAAGCTATCATCGCTAAGTTCTACGAAGACCCCACACTTATCGCATACGGTGAAGACGTTCGTTTCTGGAACGGTGCATTCGCAGTATACAGAGGTCTTACAGAAGCGCTTCCTTACCACAGACTCTTCAACTCCCCCATTTCCGAATCCGCTATCTGCGGTACAGCTTGCGGCTACGGTATGGCAGGCGGCCGTGTTATCGTTGAGCTTATGTACTGTGACTTCATCGGTTGCGCAGGCGACGAAATCTTCAACCAGATGGCTAAGTGGCAGTCAATGTCCGCTGGCGGCTTGAAGATGCCCGTTGTTCTCCGTGTTTCCGTTGGTTCCAAGTACGGCGCACAGCACAGCCAGGACTGGACAACACTTTGTGCTCACATTCCCGGCTTGAAGGTCGTATTCCCTGTAACACCTTACGATGCTAAGGGTCTTATGACAACAGCTCTTAACGGCACAGACCCCGTTGTATTCTTTGAAAGCCAGAGAATCTACGATATGGGTGAAAGATTCGTTAAGGAAGGCGTTCCCACAGGCACATACGAAGTTCCCTTCGGTGAACCCGCTGTAAGACGTGAAGGTAAAGACCTCACAATTCTTACGATCGGTGCAACACTTTACAGAGTTCTCGACGCTGCTAAGATCCTCGAAGAAAAGTACGGTATCACAGCAGAAGTTATCGACGCTCGTTCCGTTGTTCCTTTCAATTACGAGCCCGTTGTTGAATCCGTTAAGAAGACAGGTAAGATCCTCCTCGCTTCCGATGCTTGTACAAGAGGTAACATCCTCAACGACATGGCACAGAACATCACACAGCTCGCATTCGATTACCTCGATGCTCCCCCTGTAGTTGTTGGTGCTAAGAACTGGATCACACCTGCATTCGAATATGATAAGGAATTCTTCCCGCAGCCTTCTTGGTTCATCGACGCTATCCACGAAAAGCTTATGCCCATTCCGGGATACGTTGCTGAAGAAAGCTTCACAAGTGAAGAACTCATCAGAAAGAGCAAGAAGGGTGTTTAATCCCAAAATAAGCCTTCTCCGGTGGGAGAAGGTGGCGGCGTAGCCGTCGGATGAGGCGTCTTGAACTGATGCCGAGTCTTTACACCGCATTTATAAAAAGACAATCATATCTCAATTCGGAGAGATTCCGAATTGAGATATGATAAAATAAAATTAACAGGAGATACGAAAAATGAAAATTTTCATCGATACAGCCAATATCAATGAGATCAAGACAGCTTATGATCTCGGTATCGTAGAAGGCGTTACAACTAACCCTTCCATTATCGCTAAAGAAGGCAAGAAGTTCGAAGATGCTATCAAGGAGATCGACAACATCGTTTCCGCTGATACACTTATCTTCGGCGAAGTTATTTCTCTCGATGCTGACGGTATGTGCAAGGAAGCTGCTGAAATCAAGAAGATCCGTGAAAATATGATCATCAAGATTCCTATGTGCGCAGAAGGTCTTAAGGCAGTTTCCCGCCTTTCCAAGGAAGGCTACAGAACTTGCGTTACACTTTGCTTCTCCGCAGGTCAGGCGCTTCTTGCTTCCAATGCAGGCGCAACATACGTTGCACCCTTCCTCGGCAGAGTTGACGATATAGGCTGGAACGGTCTTGACCTCGTTACAGAGATCGCTGACATGTTCGCTATCCAGAACAGCACAACACAGATCGTTGCTGCTTCTACTCGCCACCCTGTTCACGTTATTGAGCTTGCTAAGGCAGGTGCAGACGTTGCAACAGTTCCTTTCAAGGTTATCATGCAGATGGTTGACCACCCCCTCACAAAGAGCGGTCTTGAAAAGTTCATGAAGGACTGGGCTACAATTCCCCAGTAATTAAAATGAATAAAAATAGGGAATGCGCAAGCATTCCCTTTTTTATGCCATCCGGTTAGCGCATTTACTATCATATTTCCGTAGGAAATATGCGCCCTTTTGTCTGCGGGGCGGCTCGTACCGAGCCGTGGGGGGCGCAGACAGAGCGATTGTATGCAATCTTATCTAAAAACAACAAAAAATATTGACTTTTCGACACGGCTATGCTATACTGATTATGCTACACAAACTGAATAATTAAAATTAGGGTATTTTATTTTTTTATAAGGGATAATTGTACCCTTTTCTATCCATAATCATTTTTAGAATTTGGTAAAATCGCAAATCCTATGAAGTGGTTATGGGTAAAATTGTATCCTGATTATTTCAGTTTGTGTAGCAACAATCGGGGTTTGCGTTTTTCGGTGCGGTAACTTCGGTTGCTGCACTTTTTTGTTTAAGGAGGTATATAAGTTAAAATCCGCCCCGACTGTTAAAT
>JAZNEN010000116.1:0-11079 GCA_045588615.1 Eubacteriales bacterium | reverse complement strand
ACATCACGTATGACAAACACATATATTGCCGCAGGCACTGACAAAGAAGAAGATATTTTTGCATCGGTTGACAACGGACTTTATGCCGCACATATGGGCGGCGGCTCTGTAAACCCCGTGACAGGTGAGTTCAATTTCAGCGTTCAGGAAGGATATCTTATTAAAAACGGAAAGATAGCGGAGCCCGTGCGCGGTGCAACGCTTATAGGCAAGGGTGCTGAGGTGCTTATGAATATCGATATGGTATCTGACAATATGACGCTTGCGCAGGGTATGTGCGGCTCATCATCTGGTTCTATACCTACAAACGTCGGACAGCCGACAATACGCATATCAAACATTCTTGTCGGAGGTGATGTAAATGCTTAAAGACGGAATAATTGCTTTTGCTGAAGAAATTGAGAAAATAGCTTCCGAAAAGCAGGGCATAGAGTATGAAATATACGCTACATGGGGCGACAGCTTTCAGGTAAAGGTCATAGGCGGAGAAATAGACAATTACAGCGTGCATGACTTTATAGGCATATCCCTGCGTGTCAAAGTTGACGGCAAAATGGGATATGCGGCAACAACTTCACCCGATACAGAAACTGCAGGTGAGCTTATAGAAAAGGCATTAGAAAACGCAAAGGTCATAGAGTCCCCCGATGAGCAGTTTATTTATAGAGGTGACTCTGAATATCCGGCACCCAAAACGTCAGATCCGGCACTTACATCGGTTACTGCGGCGGAAAAAATAGACCTTGCAAAGAAAATGGAAAAATATGCGCTTGATTATGATGAAAAAATCATAAGAACGATGGGCTCATACGTTGTGTCGCAAAATTCGTCGAGAATGATAAAAAATTCAAACGGACTTGATCTGTGCGAGGACTTTGGTTTCATTGCCGCATATGTAATACCTATTGCTAAAATAAGTGACGATATGAATTCGGGTTTTGCCTATACGGCAGGCTTCAATAAGGAAAGCCTTGACATAAAGGCGGCGGCTGAAGAAAGTGCGCAGGAGGCAATACGCTTCTGCGGTGCAAAGTCATGCGATAGCGGAAATATGAAGGTTATCATCGAATCACGTGCTGTATGCGACTTGCTTTCAACATTTGACGGAATTTTCTCTTCCGATAATACGCAAAGAGGGCTGTCACTTCTGGCAGGCAAAGAGGGAGAAAAAATTGCATCCGACAAAGTCACGGTAACCGATGAGCCGACGGCTGACTTTTCATTCGGTTCACGTGGATTTGACGATGAAGGCGTTGCATCACGCAAGGTTACGGTTATCGAAAACGGCGTTTTGAAAACGCTTTTGTATAATCTCAAAACTGCCCAAAAAGCGGGTGTTTGCTCAACGGCAAGCGCCTCCAAATCCTCGTATTCCTCCGCTGTTTCGATATCATTTTCAAATTTCTGCCTGAAGGCGGGAGAGCTTTCAAAAGATGAGCTTATCAAAAAGGCGCAAAACGGTATAATGATAACCTCTCTTGAAGGACTTCACGCAGGCGCAAATGCCGCAACAGGCGACTTTTCGCTGTCAGCACAGGGAATACTGATAAAAGACGGAAAGCTTGACAGGGCAGTGACGGGCATTACGGTAAGCGGAAACATTTACTCGCTTTTGAAAAATATCGAGGAAGTGGGAAGCGACGTTTACACAAATCCCTTCGACGCTGTTATTTCAGCTCCGTCGGTGCTTTTGAATGACCTTATGCCGATTGCCGCAGAGGGAGAATGACATGACAGAAGCTGATAAAATACTGATAAAAAACAACATTGAACAGATAAAGTCTGAAATTGACGGGGGCAAAACTGCCCCCGATGTAACACTTATGCTTGCAACAAAAACGGTTGACACCGAGAGAATTGCATATGCCGTTAATGAATGCGGCATAAAAGCAATAGGAGAAAACCGTGTACAGGAGCTGCTTGATAAATATGAGGATGTCAAGGACTTGCCGTGTGAGCTTCATTTTATAGGCACGCTTCAGACAAATAAGGTGAAGTACATAGTTGGCAAGGTAGACCTTATCCATTCCGTCGATTCGGAAAAATTGGCAAAGGAAATAGATGTGCGGGCTTCAAAGCTCGGCATAGTTCAGGATATCCTCGTTGAAATAAACTGCGGCAAAGAAGAAAGCAAAAGCGGTATTATGCCAGAGGATATTAATACATTTTTAGAAAACATATCCACATATTCCAATATAAGGATATTAGGACTTATGACGATGGCACCTAAGTGCGAAAATAAATCGGATTATCATAATTATTTTTCACAAATTTATAAATTATTTATTGACATTTGCAAAAAAAAGTTAGATAATATAAGCAAACCCATATTATCTATGGGTATGTCGGACAGTTATTTACAGGCAGTACAAAACGGATCGAATATGGTGCGTGTCGGTTCTGCCGTGTTCGGCAAAAGAGTGTAAAAAAGATTATATATAAAGGAGTTTAAAATGGGATTTTTTGACAAGCTTAAATTTAACGGTCAGGACTTTGAAGATTCTGAAACTACGGAAGAAAACGACTACGATTACGAGTATGAGGAAGAAGAAACAGTAAAGGAAGAAAAGCCTCAGACACAGACACCCGCACCTGTAAGAGAAGCGGTAAGAAACGGTATCAATGCAGCAGCAGGCACATCGCTTGAGCTTAAGGTCGTAAGACCCAAGGAGTTTGAGTCTGTACCGCAGATAGCAGACCATCTCCTCCACAGAAGAACAGTCGTATTGAACCTTGAAGAAACTAACAAGGAAACAGCAAGACGTGTTATCGACTTTTTGTCAGGTGTTGCTTACTCCCTTGACGGTCAGCTTAAAAAGGTTGCATCCAATACATATGTTATAACACCTCCCAATGTTGATGTTTCAGGCGAAGCTATGCGCCGCGAAGAAAAACGTCAGAACGAGGAAAACTGAAAACTGTAAAACTTAATAAACAACTATTGTTGCCGGTCAAAAAAATAACGGTGACCGGTTGTAATGGTTGTTTTTTATTTTTTAATTCCCATTTTAATGCTTTATTTACAAATATTTACAGTTGAGCGTACAGGTGCTCGGAAAGGATAAAATGCTTTCACCGCAGGATATAAAAAACAAGACCTTCAGCCGCACGATGTTCGGATACAATGCGGACGAGGTCGATGAATATATAGATTTCATATGTGAAAAATACGAATCCCTTTGTCTTGAAAAGGATGAACTTCAGTATAAGCTCGATGCGGCAGTTGACGGACTTTCCGCCACGGATAAAAAAATAAATTCCGACGAAGCGCAGGAAGCGATAATGATCGCTAAAAAGAAAGCCGATGAAATAGTTGCCGAGGCTGAAGAGCAGTCAAAGCTTCTTTATAAAGCGGCACAGGATAATGCCGACCGTGTGCTTAAGGATTTCCGCCGTCAGATAGAGGATGAGGCAAGATTGCTCGATTACCTCAAAAAGCACACAGTACTAATGAAAAACAAAGTCGTAAAAGTTTATGAAGATGCGATAAAAGAAACAATACGCATCGCCCCCGATGAAAAATATACGATTGATACAAATGTTGATGTAATAGTACAAACGGTTCTTGACGGGATAAGGAAAGACATTGAAAATGATGAAAATGACACCGCAACGATGAAACCGATAAGATCCCGCGCCGTACCCGGAAAAGGTGATTTTGGAAAATTAAAAGGAAAAAGCATCAGAGAAAAGATCAAGGCGATAAACAGCGAAAATGTGACAGACGAAAACAATGACACCGACGGTCAGCTTATATCCGATACCGGCAAAAAGGAAAACTGATGAAATGAAGATAACAAAAAAAACAGTTCTTGACAGACTCCCGATGTTTTGTATGTGGTTCTTATTTACCGCAGCCGGTGTTATACTTGACCAGATAACAAAAAAAATCGCTGTGTCGGACTTGAAGGGACAGGGCGAAAAACAGTTTATTCCGTACATTTTCGATCTTATATATGTTGAAAACAGAGGTGCGGCATGGGGAATGTTTGCCGATCACCGCTGGGTGTTTATGAGCATTTCTACAATTGCCGTCATTCTGATGTCGGCAGCACTTTTTGCCTATGCGAAGGAGCATAAAATGTTCTGTATAAGCTTGGCGGCAGTTATCAGCGGCGGTGTCGGTAATATGATAGACAGAGTTGTAAACGGATATGTCGTGGACTTTTTGCAGTTCTCCTTTTATCCCGATTTTCCCGTGTTTAATGTGGCTGATATCTTTGTAACGGTGGGCTGTATTTGTCTTGCCGTTTATATGATATTCTTTGACAAGACGATATTCAGAGAAGAAAAAAAGCCCAAAGAGGAATATGCTGATGCTGAAAACGGTTGATGAAGCACTTTCAGGAACAAGGCTTGATGCGGGCGCATCCGTCCTTTTTGATATAACACGTGCATCGGCAGTCAAGCATATTGAAAACGGTGATATCACCGTCAACGGCAGAGCTGTCGAAAAAAAATACAAGCTTCAAACAGGCGATGAGGTTTCTTACGAAGAACCCGAAGCGGTCGAAGATAAGGTTGTTCCCGAGGATATACCGATAGAAATAGTTTATGAGGATGATTACCTTGCGGTCGTAAATAAGCCCAAGGGGATGGTCGTACATCCTGCACCGGGGAATTATACAGGCACGCTTGTCTCGGCGCTTTTGTACAAGATGAAAGGCAGACTTTCATCAATAAACGGCGTTATCCGCCCCGGGATCGTACATAGGATAGACAAGGACACAAGCGGTTTACTTATAATTGCAAAGACGGATGAAGCGCACGTAGGACTTGCTGAACAGATAAAGGAACACAGCTTTTTAAGAGAATATGAGGGTGTCATCGTCGGGAAATTAAAATCCCCCGACGGTATTGTAAACAAGCCGATAGGCAGAAGCGAAAAGGACAGAAAAAAGATGGCTGTGACGGAGAAAAATTCAAAAGAAGCCGTCACCGAATACGAAACACTTGCACAGGCTGTCGGCTTTTCATACGTAAAATTCAGACTTAAAACGGGCAGAACACACCAGATACGTGTACATATGGCATCGCTCGGCCATCCGCTTGTGGGCGACACCGTATACGGAGGAGGCAAAACAAAGTTTGAAATTGCAAATGAAACTCTTTTGTCGGGCCAATGTCTGCACGCCAGAAGGATAGGCTTTATTCACCCGATAACAAAAAAGGAGCTTTATTTTGAAAGCCCCTTGCCCGATTATTTTGTAACTATACTCAAAAAACTTGACATATGCGAAGGTCAGACCGATACGGAATTATCGGAAATATAAAATTTCCGTATACATTCGCTTGTTTTTCTTATCTCTTTGCCCTGTGCAAATACAGACTTGTAAATTACAGCTCCGTTTTCCACCAGATAATAACAGCGCGAAAATTCGGAAAAGGAAATATTAATGCCGTGACGCTTTGCATTTTTCTTCACCTCTTTATAACGTGATGACAGCGTACCGTAAGCGTAGGGAAGCGAAAGAAATGTACCGCTTTTTTGCAAGAAAGTGACGGAAAACGGTGTGTATGAAATGATGTAGCGTCCGTTTTTGATGAACTTTTCAAAGAATATACTGCAAAGCGTTTCATCTTGATACGTAACACAAAAATCGAATGTGAAAATGTCGGACGGCTTACCGTTTTTCTTTGCAAAAGCGGTGAAATTTACGGTAAGCTTTTCAAAAAATAAATTCAGCTTTTCGCCGCATTTGCAATTTTCGATTAAGGGACGGCGGGTATTTATACCGCAGATTCCGTCGGATATACGGTGGGATATGTGTTCGGATTTTTCGTTTATGGTCATAGTTATTCCTTCAGTTATGGTTGATATATAATATTTATGAAAGGGAAAAAATATGTGTGAAAATATCATGCCCTTGATAGAACAGCTTAAAGAAATTTTTAATGCTGAAAAAATATATGTTTTCGGTGTGAAATACAATTCTCAAAATGAAAACGAGGTCACAGATTTCGATGTTTGCATCGTTGCCGATTTTAATGAATGTGAAAGAAACGCACTTCTCAAAAGGGCATATATGGAGTCTGACTGCGATATTCCGTTTGATATATTCTTGTATACACCGAGTGATTTTGACGAGCTTTCAGAGGATCCCGCATCGTTTGTGAGCCGTGTTTTGCGTATTGGAAGGTTATACTATGGCAAGAGGTAAAACATCCGACAGCAGGCGGTATTACGACTGGCTTGAATATGCAGAAGCAGATCTTATAGCGGCAGTCGACTTAAGTGATAATGAAGAAACGTATCTTCCTGCCGCCTTTCACTGTCAGCAGGCGATAGAAAAAACATTAAAAGCGTATTTTCTTTACGAGGACGGTTATGCCCCGGACGGTCACAATATCATATTTTTGTGCCGAAAGCTGTCGCAGAAATATAAAAGATTTGAAGAGTGGATAGACGAATGTATAGAAACAAACAACTACTACATTCAAACAAGATATCCGCCCGATAAACCGCTTGATATTACGAAAGAGAAGCTTGCTTATCTTATAAGATCGTCAAGACGGCTCTTTGATTTTACAGTAAAGCAGATAGAAACCGATTTAAGGAGAGAAAAAAATGATAACGTCAGAACTGATAAAAGCAATAAAAAACGGTGAGTATGATGAAAGATTTGCCCGTATATATACGGATATAGGCGAGGCAAGGGAAAGATTTGCAACTATAGTTTGTGAATTTGAAAGACTGTACGGTACCCGTGACTGTGAGCTGTTTTCGGTCCCCGGCAGAAGTGAAATACTCGGTAACCATACCGACCATAACGGCGGCTGTGTGCTCGCGGCATCTGTCAGCGTTGATATAATTGCCGTTGCATCAAAGACCGACGATAACACAGTACGTATCAAAAGTTACGGATTTGATGAAGGTGTGTGCGATATAACAGACCTCTCACCGCAAGGCGACGAAGTGTCACATTCCCCTGCGCTTATCAGAGGAGTTTGCAAAGGCTTCTGCGATAACGGCTTTGAAATAGGCGGCTTTTGCGCTTATACAACGTCAAGCGTTGCAAAGGGCTCGGGTCTTTCCTCATCTGCTGCTTTTGAGGATATGGTTGGAAACATCATGTCACATTTTTACAATAACGGCACAGTTTCGTCAGTCAAAATTGCCGAAATTTCAAAATATGCCGAAAATGTCTACTACGGCAAGCCGTGCGGACTTATGGATCAGGTGGCTTGCGCCTACGGCGGTTTTGTTTACATAGACTTCAAAACCTCACCCCCTGTAATTGAACAAAAGGTTTTCTCACCCGACACCCTCGGTTACGTTATGTGTATTGTAAACACATTCGGAAGCCACGCTGATCTCGATGCGGATTATGCGGCAATTCCTTATGAAATGAAGTCTGTTGCCAAATACCTCGGCGGTCAGATACTTGCCGACGTTTCGGAGGAGGATTTTTATGATAAGCTTCCCGAAATCAAAAAAGCGTGCGGAGACAGAGCCGTTATGCGTGCGGTGCATTTCTACGATGAATGTAACCGTGTCAAGGAGATGAAGAAAGCACTGGAAAATAACGACATAGACGCATTTCTTGATTATGAAAACGCATCGTGTAAGTCAAGTGAGCTGTATTTGCAAAACATTTATCCGCTTCACAATCCCGAAAATCAGGGCATCGCACTCGGACTTTGTCTTACACGTAAATTTTTACAGGGTGAAAAATACTCTGCCCGTGTACACGGCGGCGGCTTTGCAGGTACAATGCAGGTATTTTTGCCGAAAGAAAAGGCACCCGAATATAAAAAGCAGATGGACAGAGTGTTCGGCGAAGGTGCATGCTCTGTACTCAGCATAAGAAAATACGGCGCTGTCAAGATATAAAATTAACAAATACCACCTTAATTTATATATATTTAAGGGTGTAAAATTATAATATTAACTTCACTTTGAAATGGATTGATAAAATGGCAAACAAAGAAAAGAACAAAGATCCGCTTGCGTGCCGACTCGGTAAGGTGGGCGGTCAGGCGGTAATTGAGGGTGTCATGATGAAAAGCGGTGAGGATATGGCGATCGCCTCCCGTATGCCCGACGGAAGCATCAAACTGACGAAAGACAGATTTGTGTCTATTCGCAAAAAATTCAAAATACTTAACATCCCGCTTTTGAGAGGTGTTGTTAACTTCATTGAAATGATGATACTTTCGTATAAGACGTTGAGTGTATCGACAGAAGCCCTCGGCATTGACGAGGAAGAAGAAATGTCGAAATTTGAAAAATGGCTTATGAAAAAGTTCGGCAAGGGTATTATGACGTTTATTATGGTCATAAGCACGATCCTCGGACTTTTGCTGGCACTCTTTCTGTTTACGGTGCTTCCTACGGCAACAACTGCGGGAATTGACTGGCTTGTTAACAAAATAAGCGGAGGTGCCTACGGCATCAACGGCTATTGGGTAAGCGTTATTGAAGGACTTTTGAAGATAGTAATTTTTGTTGCATATCTTTCACTTGTGTCTTTGATGAACGATATCAAGCGTACATTCCAGTATCACGGCGCTGAACATAAAAGTGTATTCTGCTACGAAAAGGGACTTGATCTGACGGTTGAAAACGTAAGAAAGCAGTCACGTTACCATCCCAGATGCGGTACAAGCTTTATGTTTATGATGATACTTTTGGGAATCATCATCGGCATTTTCTTGCCGAGTGATAATATGCTGCTCAGAACAGGGCTTAAAATACTTCTTGTTCCGCTTTCTGTAGGACTTGGATTTGAGTTTATCATGCTTGCGGGCAAGCATCCGAATCCCATTACAAACGCACTTTCCGTACCAGGTCTTTGGGTACAGCGTATAACAACGAAGGAACCCGATGATAAGCAGATAGAATGTGCAATTGCCGCACTTAAAGCGGCTCTTCCAGCTGAATTTCCCGAAGAAGTGAAAGAAGAAGCGGCGGAAGAATCTGAAAGTATAGACGTACCCGACAGTGAAAATATTTGAGTTAAGACAAAAATATAAACACATAGGCTTTGATGCGGAGGAGGTTATCTGTAACACCCTCGGCATTGACAGAGCGCATTTACTTTTATCCGGAAATGACGAAGTTCAAAACGATAAGCTGAAAGAGATAGAAAACAGGCTCACCCGTCTAAGTGAGGGTGAGCCTTTACAGTATATTCTCGGTTCCTCATTTTTTTACGGACGTGAATTTTTTGTTGATCAGCGTGTGCTTATTCCGAGGTATGACACGGAATGTGTGCTTGAATATGCGGTAAATGAGCTTAAAGAAGGCACAACTTTTGCCGATATCTGCACAGGATCGGGCTGTATCGGGCTTACGCTTCTTTCTGAATGTAAAAACACACACGGCACGCTTCTCGATATTTCAAACGATGCCCTTGATGTGGTGAGAATAAACGGCGAAAGACTCGGACTTACAGACAGATTTACATCAAAGCAGTTTGATGTAATGTCGGATGAGTGCTGGGAAAATCTCGGAAAATTTGATCTTATAGTATCAAATCCGCCGTACATTCCGACAGAAGATATTAAAACACTGTCGCCCCAAGTACTTAAAGAACCGAGAATCGCACTTGACGGCGGGGCAGACGGTATGGATTTTTACCGTAAAATTACCGAAAAGTCCCGTAATCATTTTACCCATGGGGTGAATATAATATTTGAAATAGGGTATGACGAGGGTGAAAAGATGAAAGATCTTGCAAATTCCCTCGGATTATACTGTGAAATAAAATGCGACATGAACGGACTTGCCCGTGTGGCGCTGTTGAAAGAGTGATTAATATGAAGAAAACAGAACTTTGCGTACTTTTCGGGGGACGCTCCTCTGAATATGAAGTGTCATTATCAAGTGCCTGCAATATACTTTCGGCAATCGATAATGAAAAGTATAACGTGCATAAAATAGGTATAGACAAAGAGGGAAGATGGTACCTTTACAAGGGTGATGACGCAAGTATCAAAAATGATACATGGAAAAACGGCGATATAACGCCTGTTTCTGTCAGCCTTTGCAAAGAAGGATTTTTCACCTCTGACGGCAAGCTTCCGTGCGATGTCGTGCTTCCCGCACTTCACGGCGAGTTTTGCGAGGACGGACGCCTTCAGGGACTGCTTGATACATGCGGTGTGAAATATGTGGGATGCGGAATGACAGCATCCGATTCATCGATGAATAAATATCTCACGAAGCTCGTTGCCGAAAATTGGGGCGTGCCTGTGGCAAAATATCTGCACATAAGACAAAGACGCTTCACACGCCATAAGGCAGAGGTGTTTGAGGATGTAAAGAATAAGTTTACATACCCCGTATTTGTTAAGCCTGTTTCGGCCGGCTCATCGGTAGGTGCATCAAAGGTAAACAACGAGGGTGAGCTTGAAGCAGCTCTTGCCGAGGCAATAAAATACGGCGGCGAAGCACTTATTGAAGAATATATAACAGCGAAGGAAATCGAGGTTGCCGTATTCGGAAACGAAGATCCGACAGCATCTGTCTGCGGTGAGATCAATCCCGGTGCTGAATTTTACGATTACGAAACAAAATACAAAAATGATACGGCATCATACTATATTCCCGCAAGAATATCGGATAAATGTGCTGAATCCGTAAGGGAATATGCACTTCGTATTTTCAGAGCACTCGGCTGTCGGGGCTTATCACGTGTTGACTTTTTCGTTGATAAGGATGAAAATATCGTGTTCAATGAAATAAATACGCTTCCCGGATTTACGAATATTTCAATGTATCCGTCGCTTATGAAATATAGCGGTATGACTGATTCTGAGATAATTGACGGACTTATCACGTTCGCTTTGGAATAAAATTATGATCAATACTGCAAAAGATAACCGCCCTATCGGTGTTTTTGACAGCGGTCTTGGCGGCTTGTGTGCCTTAAAGGAGCTTAAAAGGCTGTTGCCAAACGAGCATTTTATTTACTTCGGTGATACGGGAAGAACTCCCTACGGTACGAGAAGTGAAGAAAAAATAACTGAATATGCATCGTCCGATGTACGTTTTTTGCAAGAGCATAACGTCAAGGCTATCCTTGCCGCATGCGGTACTGTTTCGGCAATTGCTCTTGAAAAAATAAAAAAAGA
>JAZNEN010000115.1:0-1811 GCA_045588615.1 Eubacteriales bacterium | reverse complement strand
GCTTCTCTGTTTATCACCGAAGCATCAAGGAAGGTATAATCGGGATGCTCTTCCTTGATACCGAGGAAGTTTTTATAAAATTCGTTTTCCTTCTTCATCGCCTCGGCGTCATATATGAGATCCTTCAGGTCATTGACCTCTTTTTTGAGTGCTTCGTTTTCCGCTTTAAGCTCATCCATCGAGTCAAAATACTGCTTGTAACCCTTTATGGCGAGCCCGACGCTTCCGAAGCCCTCCGAAAACGGTGCAAACAGCACGTTCATTCCGTTTGACAAGGCTGACATATGACCCGATGCGGCAAGTGCGCTGAGCACCACGGTGAGCGCGATCGCCGCACCGAGCGTCAGTATAAAAAATCTGCTTTTAAAAAATTTCTTCATTTCAATCCAACATTTCCTGTCTGCTTACGACCTCCGCAAGCTCACCCGGGGAATCTATTATCTTGCCTATTCCGTTAATGATACAGTCAAGCGGACGTGAAGCACGCCTTACGGGCATACTGAGCGCCTGCTCAAGCAGTTTGTCGATACCGGGCAAAAGCGACGTACCGCCGCACAAAGTCATTCCCGAATCGTATATATCAGCAACTATTCTCGGAGGCATATTTTCAAGCGTTGCGTGTATTCCGTCAACGATTCTTTCAAACGATTCTATCATAGCGCCCCGCACTTCAGCTGAGGTTATGCTTATGGCTACTGCCCTGCCCGTTACGATATCCTTTCCGTAGACACGGAAATTGCCCTTATCGAACATAGGGTGAGCCGAGCCTGCAGTTTTTTTGATAAGCTCTGCCGTGTTTTCTCCGATAAGCACGTTAAAGGAGTTTTTTATGTATGCGATTATAGAAGCATCAAGATCACAGCCGCCGACACGCGTAAGCCCTGCGTGAAGCACGCCTCGATAGGAAATTACCGCCGTCTGCGTTTTGCCGCCGCCGATATCGCAGATAAGATTTCCTTTCGCCTTAAGCACGTTTATGCCGGCACCAAGTGCCGCCGCCATAGGCTGTGATACAAGATGCGTAACGCTTGAGGCTCCCGCCTCGGAGCATACGTTTTCAAAAGCGTTGCGCTCAACCTCCGATATACCCCACGGTATACCGACAGCGACCTTGGGGCGGTTGAAAAAGCCCTTGTATCCGTTTTTTTCAAAAAATGAATACAGAACCTCCGCTGTGTCAACGAAGCTGTCAATAACGCCGCCCTTAAGCGGCAAAACAGCAGTTTTGTCCTTCGGTGTCCTGCCGTACATTTTTCTTGCATCTTTACCGACAGCAATAACATCACCCTGTACGGTATCGTATGCGATGGCAGTAGGCTCACGAAGCACGATCCCCCTGCCCTTTTCGTATATTTTCGTCGTTGCCTGACCCAAGTCAAGCCCTATATATTTAGGCATTTTATTCCTCTTTCACATCTTTAACGATATTCGCATCAGCGAATATCATTTCACGTAATCGCAAACCCGTTTTTTATTGCATCCGGATTTATTGTAGGGGATGGCGCCCTCGACATCCCGTTTTGTACCCATTTAAATTTGTTTTATTCGGGCGATTCTTGCCCCTACGAATGTATGATCGGGTATACCGTAGGGACCGGCGTCCCCGACGGTCCGTTTTGAACCAATTTTTGTTCATTTCATTCGGTGTGATGCCGTAGTAGGGCGGGGGCTTGTGTCAAGGGCAACATCATTTACAATTTGTGAAGACACATGGTTTACAACTTTCCGACCAATAATTTTGAAGCGAAAGCGAAGCTGTAGTGAAAAATTATTGGTCTAATCACCATGATTGCCGGGGATCATTTTGAATT
>JAZNEN010000114.1:0-8275 GCA_045588615.1 Eubacteriales bacterium | reverse complement strand
GTAAGTCCTTACCTGCTGGAGCAGAAATAATAACCTTTTTAGCACCTGCATTTATGTGAGCCAGTGATTTTTTTTTTTAGCAGTAGAAACCTGTACATTCTAAAACAACATCAACATCAAGTTGTTTCCATGGACAGTTTGCAGCATCTTTTTCTGCATAAATTCTAATTTTTTTGCCACCTACAGCAATCCAACCTTCAGCAGCACCTTCTTCTGATACAGCTGCAATTTCTAATGTATTTTCACTAATTCCCTGTCAAGTATCAAATAACTTGGTTGCCTTATTTCTGGTTTCAGCAGTATTGTTTGACATTTCGTTTGGGTTATTACACGAAAAAAGTGAGGTTGCCAATATAGCTGTTACGATAAATAAAGATAATGCCTTCAATGGTTTCATAAATATATTTCCTCCGGTAAAGTTACAGGTTAATTATATAGTAGCATTTGATGAATGTCAAGCACCGAAATTAACCTATTATATGGTGGAATATAAAAATACGTCAATATATTACATATTGACGTATTTTTATTAAATTGTAATTTCTAATTTGATTGACGAAGGTCCGTCATTTGTGGAGACGAATATTCCCGATTTCATATACTCTTTTCATTCCACGTGATAAACCCATTGCTCTCAAGCACTTGAAAATATTTTGCGAGTCTTTCATAGGTTGGGTGAGCTCTTTCGCCAAAGTGCTCTTCCACCAAAACACCGATTTCATATATGCTTTTTTCTCCGTCTATTAAGGGCCAGACAAAGCTCCCCAGCGAATCCAAATGAATATGAGACACCTTGGGCTTTTTTATAAGTATCTGAGTAAGTCGCTTTATTGCTCCTTTATTTTCTATATGGAGCGTGACTCTACCATCCTCATTTTGCGACCACGTTAGCTTTTCTGAATGTGAGGCGATCTTATCCAGATAGTTTTCAGATGAGGCAGATTTACGCATCCTTGCCACCGCTCTTCTTGGACTTCTTCCAGATAGAGAACTTAAGAAGGCTGAGGATGACCAGTCCGAATACTACGAGACTTGCTATTGTGGAGACTACGGGAGAGAGGTTGAGCTTTCCTGAAATATCGATGAATTTATCTATTCCGAACACAGCAAATAGAGCAAGAAGTATTCCTATCAAGCCTTCTCCTGCAATCATACCCGAACAGAAGAGAATACCGTTTTCGGTAACTTCCTTTCTTCTCTCTTCCTTCATCTTTATCTTGTCGAATACGAGACGAACAACGCCGCCTACCATTATACAAGCGTTGAGATGAACGGGGAGATATATTCCGATAGCGAAGGGGAGAACGGGAATACCGATCAGCTCCACTACCACAGCGATAAACGCGCCGATGAACACAAGTGTCCAGGGAAGCTCAGCACTCATAACACCCTCAACGATCATCTTCATAAGTGTCGCCTGAGGTGCGGCAAGCGCATCTGTTCCGAAGCCCCATGCGCTGTCGAGCAGGTAAAGCGTTCCGCCGATAGCAAGAGCCGAAGCGATAACACCGATAACCTCGCCTATCTGCTGTTTTTTAGGTGTTGCGCCGAGAAGGTAGCCTGTTTTAAGGTCTTGAGAGGTGTCACCCGAAATTGCCGCAACAATACAAATGATAGAGCCTATTGCAATAGCACTGCTCATACCTGCGGCGCCTGCCATACCTGTCATTTTAAGAACGATGGTAGCAATAAGAAGCGTTGCGATAGCCATACCCGAAACAGGGTTGTTACTGCTTCCGACAAGTCCTACCATACGGGAAGAAACCGTTGCAAAGAAGAAGCCGATAACAACAACGATAACAGCGCCGAGGGGTGAAACGGGAACTGCGGGAACGAGCCACATAATGAGCGCAAGAGCAAGAACCACGATAAGCACCACTTTGATGCTGATATCCTTTTCGGTCCTGAGTGTACCTGCTGTCGTACCGTTATTTTTCATTGATTTGATCGCACCCGCAAAAGTAGATACGATAATGGGAAGCGATTTGATAAGGCTGATAATACCGCCTGCCGCCAATGCGCCTGCGCCGATATAGCGCACGTAAGTGCTCCAGATGCCCGATGCGCCGCCTGCGGCAAAAATTTCACCGACTGTCTGTGTGCCGGGGTATATTACGATGCTTTCGCCGAACATAACTATCATAGGAATGATAACAAGCCAGCTGAGTATACCGCCGGACAGCATATAAGCGGATATTTTCGGACCGCATATATAGCCGACACTCATTACAGCGGGATATATTTGTGTTCCGACAGCACCTGCAAAGCCTTTGAGTGCAAATGTTATTTCACCTGCACAAAGCTTAAGTCCGTCAATGATGAACTTGAATGCCGCCGCGATGCCCATACCTGCAAAGACTGTGGAGGCATTAGCGCCTCCCTCTTCACCTGCAAGAAGAACCTCTGCACATGCCGTTCCTTCGGGATACGGAAGTATGCCGTGCTCCTTAACGATAAGCGCATTACGCAGGGGTATCATAAAGAATACACCCAAAAGACCGCCTATAAGTGCGATAAGTGTTATTTCAACAATACCGGGCTTTTCCATCACGCCTTCAGATGCCCACAAAAAAAGTGCGGGAAGCGTGAAGATAGCACCTGCGGCAACGGATTCACCCGCTGAACCGACTGTCTGTACGATATTACTTTCAAGAATAGAGTTTTTGCGCATTATCACACGGATAACGCCCATTGCGATAACCGCCGCAGGAATAGATGCTGACACCGTCATACCGACACGAAGACCGAGATAAGCATTTGCCGCACCGAATATGATAGCAAGCAAAATACCCATTACGATCGATGTAACGGTAAACTCAGGTGTGATCTTTTCCGCGGGGATGTAGGGTTTAAATTCCTTTTGATCTTTCATAGAGTTCTCCATTTATTTTATTTATTCAATTTATTATATCAAAATACACCTTTTATTTCAATAAGCATTATGAATTTGTTACGAAATGTTAAAAATAACTCGCACAAAATATCGTACACACACGACAAATTCAAAAGACAATGATACACTGTCAGCAAATAACGGGCCGCCACGGAAACGGAAGAAGATCTTCTGCCGTGACCTTTACAAGCTCACCTGTGCCGTCACGGATAATGACCTTTATATCGGGGCAATAATCAAAAAGCATCTGCCGACAGTTACCGCACGGGGAAACAACATAGTCTTCTTGCTTGTCGTGAACAGCAACTATCGTATCAAATTCACGCTCACCCGACGAAATGGCAATCCCAACGGTGATGTATTCAGCACACGAGCCGTGTATACCGTCACAGTTAACCCCCTTGTATACGTTGCCGTTTTTGCAAAGCAGCGCACAGCCGACGGTATGGTTATACACTCCGTCATCAAAATTTTTATTAAGCACATCAAGCGCCGTTGTTATCAGTTTTCTGTCTGTTTCATTTAACGGATATTTTTTCATATCATTTCACCTTACAATATAATTACACTCGTTTTAAAATATTTTTCCTGAAAATACGTTTGTTTTTCTATTTCATCTTTTGTCAGAGTCAGTCCGTGCGGTACTGCCACCCATTTGTCCTCGATGTCATCCTCGCGGTGTATAACTGCGATTATTTCCCCGACAAATTCTTCAAGCGGTTCGTCAACACCGAGAATATACACATCTTGCTCTTCCCCATCGGGTGATGTTGTTCCTTTTATATATCCGTAATTTACAGGATAGTAAAGATCGGGATATTCGGGATGGTGAGATCCGAGAGGTCTGTCAACAGCCACCGTAACTGTTTTGCGCATTTTTTCAGCTCCTTAACGAACAATTCTGCATTAATGTTATTATACCACACCGTAAAGAGTTTTTCAAGTCGGTAATATTCTAAAAAAATCACGTGAACCCTCTTGACAATCATGTGACCGTGTGGTATAATACCTGCAAGAACCGAGAATGGAGGTGATAATGTGGCAACATACCCGGGAACAACGATTGAAACACTTTGTATTCGCAAAAACAGCTCTAAAATTTTGTTTGAAGGTATTTTTGCTGCAGGCGGTATCACAATGTCTCAGGTTTCAAGTATGACAGGGCTTGAGCCCCACGTTATCCAAAACTGGGTGAAGCGCAAATTTTTGTCCTCTCCAACCAAAAAAATGTATTCAAAAGAGCAATTTGCAAGGATTCTGATAATAAACATGCTCAGAGAAAGTCTTCAACTTGAAGCAATATGTAATTTGATAGATGTTATAGCAGGTGAGCCGAATGATACAAGCGACGATCTTATAAGTGACGAAGAATTGTATCACAGATACGTAAATATGATAGCGGACTGCGACATCAAACTGCATAGTAAAGATGATGTTTTAAAAAAAGCAGAGCTTGAGGCAGCCGACTTTCAGGAAAAAAATGCAGGCGACCGTCAAAAGCTTGTGAAAATCCTGCTCGTTATGTTTTATGCTCACACATCGGCAAATCTACGGGATACTGCACGGGAAATACTTTCTTCCGTATTTTAAAAAATTACCGTATTTATATCTGTTCAAGAAAGGAAAAATGATATGTTCACAGATTGGTGGAACGCATTAAATCTATCCTCGCAAATATTTTACTGCATTGCAATACCGTCAACGTTGGTGCTTGTGATTCAGACTGTGCTCTTATTTTTAGGCTTTGATAACGATACTGACATCGATATCGATACCCCCGACGCGGAGACGGGTGACGGACTGTTTGGCGGATCGGGCGATATTGACGACGCTTCGGGCGCTGAACTGTTACATATATTCACCCTGCGCGGTATCATCGCATTTTTCGTTGTATTCGGCTGGGTAGGTGTCGTTATGCAGTCGGCAAATATACACCTCGCCGTAACGATTCCCGCAGCGTTTTTAAGCGGTGCGGCGATGATGGTGCTTATTGCGTATTTATTCAAGGCAGTTATGAGGCTGAAAAGCGACGGAACGGCAGACAACCGCAACGCATTGGGGTCTGCGGGCAGAGTACACCTTACAATTCCGCCATCACGCAAGGGCGAAGGAAAGGTACACATTATGCTTCAAGGCGCATATGTGGAAAGAAACGCAGTTACCGATGAGAGTGAGTCGATACCTACCGGCTGTGAGATAATCGTGGTCGGAACAAGCGGTCAGACAAACCTTGTCGTTAAACGTAAATAAAATTTAAAGGAGAAAAAACATGACCACAGAAGTAATCTTTTTAGTTTGCGGAGCAGTGCTCATTCTGCTTTCATTCATCATTTGGATATGCTCACGCTACAGAAAATGTCCGTCAGACAAAATAATGGTCGTTTACGGTTCTATCGGTAAAAATAAAGACGGCACGAACAGAAGCGCGAAGTGTATTCACGGCGGTGCAGAATTTGTTATCCCCGTATTTCAATCGTACGCATATCTCGATCTGACCCCCATTTCAATTCAGGTAGACCTTAAAAATGCACTTTCCAAGCAGAACATCCGTATTGATGTTCCCTCAAGATTTACCGTCGGCATTTCAACTGAACCCGGTGTTATGCAGAATGCGGCAGAGCGACTCCTTGGCTTACAGCTTTCCGAAATTCAGGAGCTTTCAAAGGATATCATTTTCGGTCAGTTAAGACTTATTATCGCCACAATGGACATTGAGGAGATCAATACAAACCGTGACAAGTTCTTGGCGGCAGTCAGTGATAACGTGGAAACTGAGCTTAAAAAGATCGGTTTAAGACTTATCAACGTAAACGTCACCGACATCAGCGACGAATCGGGATATATCGCAGCTCTCGGTAAGGAAGCGGCGGCTAAAGCTATCAACGATGCAAAGCGCAGCGTTGCTGAACAGGACAGAGAAGGTTCTATCGGCGAGGCAAACGCTAAAAAGGAACAGAGAATTGAAGTTTCCAAGGCTGATTCACTTGCTATCGAGGGTGAAAACGAAGCCAAGATGAAGATAGCAATGTCTGAGGCGGCTCTTAAAGAAAAGGAAGCCGAGGCGCTGAAAATCGCAACAACAGCAGAAAAAACACAGGCGGCTAAAGCACTTGAAGAATCATATGCGGCAGAACAGGCGGCTGAAAAAGCAAGACGTGACAAGGAACAGGCAACGCTTGAAGCCGATATCATTGTTAAAGCGGAAGCTAAAAAGCGTGAAATGGAGCTTGCCGCAGAGGCAGAGGCTGAGCAGATCCGCCGCAAGGCACAGGGTGAAGCTGACGCTATCTACGCTAAAATGCAAGCACAGGCAAGAGGTGCTGAGGAAATACTCAAAAAGCAGGCGGCAGGTTTTGCAGAGATAGTAAAATCGGCAGGCGGCGACACAGAAGCGGCTTTGAAGCTTCTTATTGCAGATAAGCTTGAAGACCTTATGCGTGTTCAGGTCGATGCTGTTAAGAACATCAAGATCGACAAGGTCACAGTGTGGGACGGCGGTCAGAACGGCGACGGTAAGACATCCACAGCAAACTTTATTTCCGGTATGATGAAGTCCGTTCCCCCGCTTGATGAAGTATTCGCAATGGCGGGAATGCAGCTTCCTTCCCTTTTAGGTCAGAAGCTCCCTGAAGAAGCATCATCGACGGCAGAAACAGCAGAAACAGTAGAAAACGATACCGAAATTACAGAAGAATAAAATAAAGAGAACCGACCGCATGGTTGGTTCTCTTTTGCTGTTTTCCATCTCATTTATTATTTTTTTCAGTACTTATCAGCATGAAAACTCCAATCACTAATATAGTCACCGAAACAAACACAATTCCTATAGCTGTTTCCCTACCACCGCCATACAAATAGCTCCACAAATCATATCCAAATATTTCACCTTTACTACTCACAAATAATATACTCAAAAATCCTGCAATAAACCCAACGACGGTTAGCACTCCTCCGATTCCACTTATAACATTTCCAGAAGAGCTTGTTGGGCGGTATGAAACATGAGAAGTATCGTCTGTATGATTCGTGGATACATCTGCGCTATCAATGTTATCCACCTCAGTTCCGCACGCTGAACAAAATTTAGCCGATTCATTAAGCTTTTTTCCACATTCCGTACAATATTTCACAATATACACCTCCACCTTTTTTATCCTATTATATACTACTTTATCCTACTTGTCAATATTTTTCAAGATTTTATCTTATAATATTTTCAAGAGGTGATTAATTTGAAACCATTAAAAGAAAAAATCAGTATTACTATTGATAATGATATTTTGGAAAAATTGAAATGTGCAGCAGAAGAAGATGACCGTTCACTATCACAATATATTAATCTGATATTAAGACATCACATAAAAGAAAAAGAAACAACTAAAAACAACGCCGAAATTACAGAAGAATAAAGCAAAAGAGAACCGACCGCATGGTTGGTTCTCTTTATTTTCTAAATACTTCTGCACGTTCAAATTTCATTTTAAAGGTAAAGTTTTCGGGGTAAGAATCAAAGTCCTGTAAATCGATTTCCAAAGTAAAATATTCGCCGCAATTGACAAGTCTGTCCGCCAGCCACCATACCTCTTTCCTGCCTTCCAAAGAAATGTTATCAGACAAAATTTTATAGTTATAAAAACGGATTTCTTTAACCTTATTCTCATATAATGCAGCTGTAGAATTTATTTTAAAGATCATAAGATTGCGATTGCATTTATTCTTTTCACCAACAAATTTATTGTAGTCGAAAGAAAATTCAAACGATTCAACTCCCATAATACAAGCATCGTGCAAACCGCTTTTCCAATACCATTTTGGCGGGTCATCGGGATAGTCTGAAATATAAACTTTACCTTTTGGTATCGATATTTTCCTTTACAGTATTAATAGATGAGATAAGCATAACACGAATACTTGCGCACGATGAATCGAGATTTTTAAATTCTTCTTCGGTTATATAACGCGTCTTATAAAGGAGTTCGAGCCAATATCCTGTTTCGTTTGCTTCTTTGAGCGCAATTTGAAGCTTAGCAATAAAGTCAGCCTTACCGTGAGCATATTGTGCTTCACGGATATTTGCGCCAATAGAAGTGCCGCTTCTGCCGATTTGGTTCGAAATGATGGATTTGCGTTTTTCCTTAAGTTGTTTTACAAGATTGATAATTGACACCGCAAAGTCCATAGATTGTGTGCGTAGTTTGGAATCGGACATATCATATACCTCTCATTGTATTACATTTTAAGGGTATTTAAAATAGTGAAGTTGCGGCATTGCCGCAATGAAGTATGGACTTGCGTCCACGTGAAGTATTGTGCTTCGCACAATGTGAAGTTAAGTGTTCCGTAATCGTCCCGAAGGGACACTTAACGCACGAAGTGCACTTC
>JAZNEN010000113.1:0-3611 GCA_045588615.1 Eubacteriales bacterium | reverse complement strand
AATAACTTCCCAAATAAGCCGCCCCGTGTACCTTTTTGAATATTT
Source organism: Eubacteriales bacterium (assembly GCA_045588615.1). GTDB lineage: Bacteria > Bacillota > Clostridia > Oscillospirales > CAG-272 > RGIG7213. The sequence continues at coordinate 3,566 of JAZNEN010000113.1, read as the reverse complement.
ATTTTGTAAGAAAGTGCGCAGTTGTATACAACTGCGCACTTTCTTACAAAATAAATATTCAAAAAGGTACACGGGGCGGCTTATTTGGGAAGTTATTTCCATAAATGAGCCAACCCCTTTTTTTCGTTTTCTTATGTTTAAGCAAGCAAAAGAGGTTATTTTTCGATTATGACCACGTTTTCGGGCAGGATCTTCGCGCTCGTATAGGCGATCTCCTTTATCTGTGCAACTTCATTCGGCAAAAGTGCCTCGCTGTCGCCCTTGACGATGATGTTTACACCCTCACCCGCTATCACAGCAACACATTCGGAAAAGCCCTTGGACTTTATAAGTTCCTCGATATTCGCCTCTTTTTCAATATCCGAAGCTATTCGTGCGATGTCCGCCATTGCCGCCTCGGATGCCTCGTTTGAGGAGCCGGCGTCAATAACGGTCTGAAGCACCTCAATTGCCTCATCTCTTGCCCTGTTGCGGTTCAAAAGCGACACGGTGAAGTAATCGTCCTTTGATTCGTCCTTATTTTCCGCGCCCGCATCAGCGGCGGGCGGTGTGTTATCAACAGCTCCGTTGTCAAACAAAAACCAGTTCAGATACACCGTAAGGCCGATGACAACGACTGCACCCGCGATAACGAGATTTCGTTTGCCTATTTTTTCAATTATTTCCTTGAAGTTTATCTTCTTTCCGTCCGGATTTTCGGTTTTGAATATTTTCATAAAGCTACTCCTTTTAAAAATCGTTTATGTACCCGCGACACAAATTTTCCCCTCGGATATGCCGTAGGCGCAAGAAAGCAGTTTGATTATTTTATACTGCAAAACAGGATCGTCGCCGTTTTGGCATACGACAGCAATACCGCGTATTTTTGGCTTCAGCACGGTTTTTACGACTGTCTGCCCGTTTACAACGGCAAAATCATTTTTTTTCGTTGTCCTTGTTGTTTCACCGCCGTTTTTTTCAACAGATTCCTCAATATTTTCCGCATATACGTACTCCTCGGACGATTCCGCCGTTACGATAACAGTTACTTCACCCCCGCACACACGTTTTATCATTTGTTCAATTTTATTCTCGACACCCGATATATATTCCCCGTTTGCGGTATTTTCCGCATTTATTTTACCGCCCGGCATGTCAGATCCGAAAATAAGCAAAAGTCCTCCGAGCAACGCCACGGCAAGCAAAACCGAGGCGGTCTTGTTTTTGAAAATGAAAGCCTTTATCTCAGTCACTGTCATACTCTGTGTAAACCTCTGTGTTCATTAAATTCTCCGCATATTTTTTGATATAAGTGAGCTTTACCGTGTTTTTTATTCCCCGAAGCTTTATGTTTACGCGGGAAATTTCAAGTGCGCCGATATCTCCTTCAACTTCAACCGACACGTCAATATCAGACCCGGAAACGGAATATTTTTTGCATATCGCATTTTTAAGATTCAATTCGGTGTTTTCTTTCGCCTTTTCTATAACCGAATTATAAAATTCTCCGCTTCTGTCTTCAATATTCACATCGGGCAGCGAGATCTCCCCTATATTCCCCGTTGTAAAAGACGATACGATAAATGCCGTAAATGTGAGTGACAGAGATAGTTTTACATATTTTTTCAGCCCTCCCTCAGGCATTATCATAAGCACGATGGCGGAAATGAAGCTTATAACGGTTACGGATACAAGAAACTGTCTCAATGTATATTCACCCTCATAAAAACGGCACAGGCGGCAGTCATAACAACGAAAGAAAAACAGCACACGGCGATCATAAGGGACAGTATATCACTGCATCCCGACGCAAGCTTTGCCTGTGATGACAGTCCGAGAGTGCGGCAAACGAGCCCGACCGACATCAGCATCAGCTTTACGGCACAAAGAGTAACAAGCGGCGGCAGAAAAATAAGCAGCAATGCCCCGATACCTCCGCCCCCGGCTGTGGCTTTTATGACGCTTATGCTTGCGAAGACCGCATCGTAGGCTTCGGCAAGCGAGGAGCCGATTATAGGCACAAATGACCCCGCGGCAAATTTCACGCTTCTTTTAAGCACGCCGTCAGAAACGGAGGCAAAGACTCCGCACAGTCCAAAGGCAAGTGTCACTGCCATAGCACACGATGAGAGAATAAACACGGCAATTTTTTTAACTGACGAGGCTATTTGCGAAAGCTCCCCTACACTCTTAAGACACCCTGCAAGCGTCAAGCCGAAAACCGTGCAGATAAGCGGAAAAAGTATGTATGATGACACCATTTCGACTGTCTGAAGCACCGCCGACAGTACAGACGCCGAAACACCGAGGGAGCCTATGTTGCCCATTATCCCGTAAACGTAGCACATTATACCCACCAGCGCCGTCATAAATGTGACGCTTGCCAGCAGTGCTGTGTGTAAGGCATCAAACGCTGTTTTGATGACATTGAATATAAGCACCGCGCAAACAAGTGTGCCCGCGAGGGATAAAACATCCTCGTCCGCGCCGAGTGAGGAGCTGACCGCAGCCGCGATACCCGACAGCAAAACGGCACACAAAAGCGCACCGAAGGCGCCCTTGATGTCGGGAAATGCATCCGACACGGCTTTTTTTATACGTGATACTATATTCCCGTTTGCCGTGTCATCGGCAAGACTTGAAATTCCGCCGTCTATGCCGTCCGGCAAATACGGTGACAGACTTTCCGATACGTCAAATTCCAGCCCAGATGCTATCTGTGTGAGGAATACCGAAAGAAGAAAGAATACCGAAATATATTTTATTATTCTCATATGTAGGATACGGCAATGTCGGCAATTTCACCGACAAGAGGCAGACACAGCCCCACAACGGTGAGCTTGCTTGCGCTTTGAAGGGAGGATGCTATGGCATGCTCGCCCGCATCCTTGCATATTTCCGCACAAAAGTGCCCGATGAAGCCGACGGTAAGAGATTTAAAAATGTACGGCATATATTTTCCGAAGCCCGCACTTTCCGAAAGCACTGCCATATATTCCGCAATGGGCGACAGCACCGTTACGCATACGGACAATAGCCACACACCTCCGCAAAGGGACAGTAAAAATCCCGTCTCGGGGCGGGCAGTGCGCACAAAAAGCAAAATACAGACAAAAATAACGGCAAAAAACGAAACACCGATGATATTCATAATCCGAAAATACTCTTGACCGTGCTTAAAAGCGATGAAAACTGATTGACTATCATCAGCATAACGATAATGATACCCGTCAGGGAAACGAGCATCGCCTGTTCATCCCTGCCGCTTTTTGAAAGTATCTGGTATACAGCCGACACGAGTATACCGACACCCGAGACCTTTATAATAAGATTTATGTCCATATTTTTAGCCCTTATTTTTGTTCATTTAATTCGGGGTGATGCCTGTAGGGGACAAGACGCAATCACTTTGCTTTGCAAAGTGACGACGTCCCGCCTCAAACCCATTTTCGTTCATTTCATGCGGACGTGCGATGTGTATAGTGTGGTAACATAGTTTACAAAATGTGAAGACACATAGTTTACAACTTTGATGTAAAATAAAGGCATGAAAAGTCAGAAGGAGACGAGAAAATGCCTTGGAAAGA
>JAZNEN010000112.1:0-6053 GCA_045588615.1 Eubacteriales bacterium | reverse complement strand
GACAGTATTTTTATATCCGGGAGCTTTTTTGATAAAATTTCATAAAGCTCCTTTATTTTCTTTTTGTTGTTTGAAGCAAGTACAAATTCCATCATTCAAACAAAGCCCTTACAAAATCTTCTGAGTCAAACGGCTGCATATCGTCTGCCTTTTCGCCGACACCGATGTACTTGACGGGGATGCCGAGCTCTTCCTTGATTGAAATTACGATACCGCCCTTTGCCGTGCCGTCAAGCTTTGTAAGCACAAGACCTGTGATATCTGCCGCATTTTTAAATTCCTTTGCCTGAATTATTGCATTCTGTCCTGTCGTAGCGTCAAGGACGAGAAGCGTTTCACGTGCGGAGTCGGGTGCTTCACGGGAAATTACACGGTTTATCTTTGCAAGCTCATCCATAAGATTTTTCTTGTTGTGAAGACGTCCTGCCGTGTCAACGATAAGCACGTCGGCACGCTTTGCCTTTGCGGCATTAACAGCGTCATATACGACTGCCGCAGGGTCGGAGCCCTCTGCGTGCTTGATTATATCGACACCTATTCTGTCAGCCCAGATCTGAAGCTGGTCTATTGCCGCCGCGCGGAAAGTATCCGCCGCCGCTAAAACGACCTTTTTGCCCTCGGATTTGAGGTTGTTTGCAATTTTTGCAATAGATGTTGTCTTGCCGACACCGTTTACACCTATAACGAGTATAACAGAGGGAGTCGTTGAAAGATCAAGTCCGTCACCGTCGCCTATCATTTCGGCAATTATCTTTTTAAGTTCCTCGTATACTCTTTCGCTGTCCGTTATTTTTTCAGCCTTTACGATGTAGCGGAGCTTTTCAAGTATCATTTCCGTACCGGCAACACCGACATCGGCTGTTATGAGTATTTCCTCAAGCTCATCAAACAGGTCCTCGTCAACTTCTCTCATATTGATGAAAAGGTCCTTTACCTTGCCGAAAAGTGCGTCCTTTGTTTTTGCAAGACCTGCTTTAAGTTTATCGAAAAATGCCATTTTAATATGTTCCTTTCTTTATCAGTCGAGCTTACCTATCTTCTGTTCAATTTCGTTTATGTCGACCGAAAGAATCTTTGATATACCCTTTGTGGGCATCGTTACACCGTAAAGACGGTCAGCCGCTTCCATCGTACCGCGTCTGTGGGAGATAAGTATGAACTGCGTTTTTGCTTTGTTATCAGTCAGATAATCCGCAAAACGGTCGACGTTCACCTCGTCAAGGGCGGCTTCTATCTCGTCAAGCAAGATAAACGGTGTGGGATTTACTTCAAGAAGCGCGAAATAAAGCGCAATTGCCACAAACGACTGCTCACCTCCGGACAAAAGCGAAAGGCTCTTGACTATCTTTCCGGGGGGCGCTACATTTATGTCGATACCCGATTCAAGAATATTATCGGGCTCTGCGATCTTTATTTCAGCATGTCCGCCGCCGAACAGGTGCGAAAACACACGTCCGAAGCAGACGTTTATTTCCTCTATTGCCTCAGAGAAGCTCGACTTCATTTCCTCGTCCAGCTTGTAGATTATTTCCTCAAGCTCCGTCTTTGCCGCCTTTAAGTCCTCTGTCTGCGCTGTCATAAAGTCGTATCTTTCCTTGACCTCTTTATATTCCTCTGCCGCATTGACATTGACATTCCCGAGGGCGCGGAGCTTGTTTTTAAGCTCTGTCTGGCGCTTCACGTGCTCACTTCTCGTGGCGGATGTCACGGTTATGTCGATTGTTTTTTCCTTTGCCTCGGAATACGTAAGGTCATATTCCTCCTTAAGGGACTGTGTCAGCTTTTCACGCTTTTCCTCGGCGCTTGTCAGCTTGTTTTCAGCCGTTGTAAATTCACGGAACATAAGCTCCTTTTTGTGCGCCTTTTCCTTTTCGGCGGCACGGGAAGAATTGAGCGCACCTTCAAGAGAAAGCGACCTTGAGGAAAGCGACTCAATACGTGATCTTATCGCCGTTATTTCCTCTTCAAGTGCGTCTGCCGTGCTTGAAGAATCCTCGGCAGTCTTTATATTTTCCTCGAATTTATTTTTGAATGTTAAAAGCTTTTCTTCCGCTGTTTCTTTTCTTGCCTTGACATCGTTACATCTTTCTGCAAGCTCCGCCCCTGCTGTATCGACCGCTTCCTTTTCCTTTGCATTTTCGGCAAGCTTTATGTCAAGTGCCGCAAGACTTGCGCGTAATTCTTCCTGCTTGCCGTTGCCCTCTGCTATATCGTTTTCTGTGTTTTCAAGGGATACTGCAAGCTCTTCAAGCTGTTTTTGAAGCGATGCAAGCTCATTTTCAAGGGCTTCCTTTTCAAGCCTTCTGCGCTCGGCGCGCTTGCCGATATCATTCTTTTCCGCCTTTAATTCTTCAAGACGGTCAGAATCACGGCTTATCTGCGTTTTCAGCACCTGAAGCTGTGTGTTTTCGGCATTTAAAAGCGATGTGATTATAGATACGTGGCTGTCAGTATCACAGGCGCCGTTTTCCAGTTCTTTGATTTTCTCTGTGACCTCATCAAGACGCTTTTTCAAGTCGTCCATCTTGCTTTTGCCCAAACTTATCTGCTTTGAAAGCGTGTCTATCTGCGCCTTACGTGAAAGCATTCCGCTGTCATTTCTTGCCGAACCGCCCGTGTATGAACCGCCGGCGTTTATAAGCTGGCCGTCAAGGGTGACTATTCTTATCTTGTGGTCATATTTTTTTGCAAACACAGATGCTTTATCCATATTTTCAAAAACGACCGTCCTGCCGAGCAGGTTTCCGATTATTCCCTTGAATTTTTCATCGCATTTTACAAGCGACGATGCAATACCCACATATCCGTCGTTCTTTGAAAGCTCATTTTCGTTATACGAAAGATACATCGGCTTTATCGTTGACACAGGGTAGAATGTCGCACGTCCGGCGCCGTTTTTCTGCAAGTGACGTATGGCGTCCTTTGCAGATGCGTCGTCCTTGCACACGATGTTCTGCATTGCCGCACCGAGTGCTGTTTCTATTGCCGTCGTATACGCGGCATCGACCTTTATAAGACGTGAAACGGGGCCGTAAATTTCACCGCAAGCACTGCCGTCACGGGATCTTATATTGCCCTTTTTGTATTCCTCAACAACAAATCTTACACTGTGGGAGTAGCCTTCAAGAAGCTCCTCCATTCTTTTAAGGTTTTCTATCCTGTGATTTTTGGAGGAAATGTCGATATATACCTCATTTATCTGCTCACGGAGAGATGAAGCCTCTTTTCCCGCTTTCTCCGCTTCTTCTCTCGCTTTTCTTGCACAATCCGCCGTTTTTGAAAGCTTTTCCTCGTACCCTGAGATAACCTCCTCGGCTTTTTTCGCACGGTCTTCTATAAGCTTTAAATTCACCAAACGCTCGGCAATTTCCTCATCAAGTGCCGTGTCTTTTACCGAATCCTCCCCGTCACCCGAATCGGCAACTGAAAGCTTTATTCGGATATCCGTCATTTTTTCTTTGAGCTTTTCCGTTTGCTCTGCAATGTCATCTGCAAGCATGCTCATTTTTTCAAGACTTTCGGTTATTTCCGTGTGGGCTCTGAAAGCCTCTTCGTGCTGTGATGCCAGCTCTTCTGCTGTTTTTGCAAGGGAATTTGACACATCCAGCTTTTCTTTTATCTTTACGCAAAGCTCATTAAACTCTTCGGTTGATGTTTTTATCGTTTCTTCGGTGCTTAAGATGTCATTTTTCAGATGCTCTATTTCCTTAAGCGCCATACTCTTTGCGTTGCTTTTTCTGAATTTTTCCTCGGTTTTATCGGATAAAAGCTTGTTTTCGGCTTCCTGCGCGCGTTTCAGCTCAATACTTTCAGACATTAAGCTTTCCGTTTTTGCTTCAAGTGCGGAAAGCTCACCCTCTGCCAGCTCCAGTTCTGTTTTATAAAGCTCATACGTGCCTCGGAATTTTTTTATCTCCTCTGCAAGAAGTGTCATATCGTAAAGCCATACGGCAATATCAAGCGTTTTTTTCTCCTCGTGGAGCACGAGGTATTTTTTCGCCTTTTCCGCTTCCTTTTCAAGCGGGCCGACACGCGCTTCAAGCTCACCTAAAATATCAAGCACCCGTGAGAGGTTGTCCTCTGTTTGTGCAAGCTTCTTTGCGCTTTCATTCTTTGAGAATTTATATTTTGAAATACCTGCGGCTTCTTCAAAAACGCTTCTTCTTTCCTCGCTTTTTCTCGATACTATCTCGGCAATTTTACCCTGACCGATGACGGAATATCCCTCACGGCCGATACCCGTGTTCATAAAAAGCTTGTGTATATCCTTAAGACGGCACGCTTTGCCGTTTATAAGGTAATCACTCGTACCGCCCTTGAAATATCTTCTTGTGACGGTGACGGTGTCATAATCGATATTAAGACGTCCGACGGGGGATGAGTTGTCAAGGCACAGCGTTACCTGTGCAAAGCTGCCGGGCTTTCTGCTTTCGCAGCCGCCGAAGATAACGTCTTCCATCTTTGTGCCTCGAATGTTACGCGAGGAAACCTCACCGAGCACCCAGCGCATAGCGTCTGCAATATTCGATTTACCGCTTCCGTTGGGTCCGATAATGACGGTGATACCCTCGTTAAACGAAAGAGTTGTTTTATCGGGGAACGATTTGAACCCCTGAAGCTCTATTGATTTTAAATACACACCGTCACCTCCTTGTGTCGGGTACGACTTTTATTTTTATTTCATAAGGAGCCAAATTCTCCTCCTCAATGACTTTTATTCTGTATATGCCGTATTTTTTTATAAGTGCTTCTTTGTTTGTTTTATTTATGCCTACCGCCGATGATGTATGCCCTTTTGCAACATACAGTGTTACAAATGCATTTTTAAGTGTTGCTGTCTGTTCATCAAGCAGTTTTTCTGTTTTTTCAAAATAAATTGCTGAATCTACCGCAAGCCCTGCTGACGGGTCGTACTCTCCTGCGAAGATATCGCCGTTTTCACCTAAATTATCCTGCGCCTGAAGTCCGAGCCTTATTACGGGCACACCGTTTTTTATAAAAACCTTTTTTACTTCCTTTGCCCTTTGTATTATCTCGTCTTTACTGCTCGGAATATAAAGCCCTGTTTGTGTCATTTCGGCAAGGGCGGTGTCACAAAACACCACAGTCGGGTAAATTCTTGCCCCGTCGGCACGGCACGCGCATATATCCTCTGCTGTTTTGACTTCACTTTCAAGGCTTGATGACGGTAAAGATGTCATCATCTGCCCGATAAGATCAAAACCGTGGGTTTTAACAGCCTTCATGGCAGTCATTGACTGTTCTTTTGTATGGCCTCTTTTGCACGCTTTAAGCACGTTGTCATCGGTGCTTTGTATGCCAAGCTCAACGGTTTTCATACCGTAAAATTTCAGTATATCAAGTATTTCGTCATTGATATAGTCGGGACGTGTGGAACAGCGCAGCGCTGTCACGTCACCGTTTTTTATGTATGAATTACCTATTTCAAGGAGCTTTATCATAAGCGTCCTGTCAATGCCCGTAAACGAACCGCCGAAAAAAGCAATTTCACGCTGTGCCCCCTCGGTGGTCTTTAAAACCGCCTCGATCTGCGGTATGACCGTATCGGGATCAAATTCGGCGGTTTTCGTAATTTTCCTTTGGTTGCAGAATACACAGTCATTCGGACACCCTAAATGCGGAATGAAGATCGGTATATTTACGTGCTTCATTCTTTTATAACACCGAACAAAATGAGAGCGTTTTGCGCCGCCTGTTGTTCAGCACGTCTTTTTGATTTGCCCGTTCCTTTGCCTACGACCGCACCGTCGAGTATTGCATCAACATAAAATACTTTGTCGTGATGCGGGCCTTCCTCGCCTGTTACGACGTATTCAAGCACCGCATCGGGAGAGCCCTGCACGAACTGCTGTAAAACCGTTTTGTAATCAATGTTGCTTCCCGGCTCTATATGCTTTTCAATTTCGGGAATTATAAGCGGATATAAAAACCCTTCAGCCGCATCACGTCCGCCGTCAATGTATACGGCGGCAAGAAATGCCTCAAACGCATCGGCAAGGATGGACTTTCTGTGACGTCCGCCGTTTTGCTCC
>JAZNEN010000111.1:0-4291 GCA_045588615.1 Eubacteriales bacterium | reverse complement strand
TTTACCATATATTTCCTTAAATGAGCCAACCCCTTGTTCATTTTAATTCCATTCGTTCACTCGATTTCAGCCCTCTAAAGTCCGTTTCAGCTCTGTTGCAATATTCACGACCGATTCACGCATTTTAAAAGTCTCATATCTCTGAGTATTTTCTACCGGCATTAAATACTGCACGGTATCTATCGTTTCGTGAGAAATAATAGCGCCCGTATATTTTATTCCGGATTCCATCGGCAGCACATCATCACGGATTTTCAATGTATAATCGACTCCCTCTTTAATTTGCAACAGATAGTCGCCGTCCTCTATTTTCATTTCGATAACTGCACCTTTGGAATCTTTGATAAAGCTTGCACCGAAAGATTCAAACATATCCACCGAGTCTTCTTCATCAGTCGGAATAATATAATAATCTTGAACAAGCTCTACAACTGTATCGCTTTTTGCATTATAACTGTTGAAAGTTTCTCCGACAGTCACAATTTTACATTTTGATGCTGCTTTGCCCGAAATCATAACATCGTCATCATCGTGGCGAACTGTTATATAGAAAACAGTATCAATACATTCAATAGTTGCAAGTGCTCCCTTGACAATATCATTCGAAAAGACGTGTTTTTTAAACTGTTCCAAAGATTCGTATTCTACACTATCCGCCTCACCAATATAGTTTTTGGGCAGCTGTAGTAACAAATTGTAATCAAAAGATACTATCGTTGCTTGTGCATCCTTATGTTGCGAATTTGAACACCCGGTCAAGATTGATGATGTTAAAAGTATAACCGTGATAATAACTAATAATATCCTTTTCACAACTAACCTTTCATTTAATCAGCTTTACTTTCAAGCTCCGTTTTCCAAAGCAGGTTTATATTTTCTTGATTGTCCGGATACCAAAAAACTGACAATTTTTTATATACACTGCTATCCGAATTTCCGTTTTCATCAACTTCATCACAAAGGCGATTTCATGCGACGGCAGTATATGTCAGAGATCGATACATACGGCTGCCGCCGTCATCAAAACTTCCCGCTGGTAACGGCACAAACGGAATTATTAAAATCAGAACAATGGCAAATATAATGATCTTTTTCTTTTTCACAAATTCATATTTTCTTATCTGATCATTATTTTTTCTTCAATTTCACCGTAGCAACCGTCAAGATCAATTCAAATATTAAAGTAATCGTGATCAATGCACCTACAAGGGAAAAATAGTCAACACCGTAAAGCAACGGACAAAGCGAAAATACCGTGCCGATACAAAGCAGGATCTTTGTAACCATTATTGTGCGCAGGCTGTCTGTAAGCAGATAAATCAACAAGCAAACAATGATAGCGCAGGTTATCAATGCCGTCAGAAACGGCGCAAAATTCGCATAACCAAACGGTGTCAAATCAAAATAAGAGAATGTTTTTCTCCATGGTTCGCCTTCGGGATTTGCAAAGTTACATACTGCCCCATACGGTAAAATCTCCAAAATCAATGTAATTATCGGAAGCATCAAATATATCAGTCGCTTTTTCATACGATCACGCTCCTTTGTCAAATTAAAGTTAATGCACCTGATGAGCAGGATGAATTTAATCAGTTAATTTGTTTATAAGCTCACGGAATTCGTATCTGTCGGGAGAATTTGTAAGTGTCAGCTCATTCAGCGTTTTTTGTACTTCTTCAAATGTTACATTGCCTATATACTTACTTTCGCGCAAAAGCATCGTTGTTTCGATAACAGCACCGATAAACTTGAAATCATCGCTCGGTGTATCTGTGTATATGCTCTTGTCAAGCTTATACTCGTTAAGATTGCTCATTGTTTCGGCGGGCTTCTTGTGTCTTACCGCAAGTGTCATCCACTCGCCGTCAGATGTTTTTGCGGAGTCTGTCAAGACAAGCTCATAGCACACAGTCAGCGTATGTCCTGCGCCAAGCTCACCTGCGTCCTTTGTGTCGTCCTCAAAGTCTTCTTTGTTAAGCAAGCGGTTTTCATAGCCTACGAGTCTATACTTTGAAACATTATCGGGGTTGAATGTAAGCTGTAATTTTACATCCTTTGCAACCGTGTAAAGCGTTGAGAAAAGCTTTTCGCCGAACACCTTTTCGGCTTCCGTTTCACCGTCAATGTAGTAGTAAACACCGTTTCCGTTGTCGGCAATAGCCTCCATATTCTGATCCTTGTAGTTACCTGTACCAAAACCGAGAACTGACAGATAAACACCTAAATCACGCTTTTGCTCAACGAATGCTTTCAGCTCATCGCTCGATGAAATACCCACATTTAAGTCACCGTCAGATGCCATAATTATTCTGTTGTTTGCATCATTTGACATATATTTTTCGGCGATCTGATATGCTGTTTTAAGTCCTGATTCGCCGTTTGTTGAGCCGCCAGATTCAAGATTGTTAATTGCGGAAAGTATCTTGCTGTGCTCATTTCCCTTTGCACCGTCAAGCACAACCTTTTCACTTCCCGCATACGTTACAATTGAAACTGTATCATCTGCTGAAAGATTTTTTACAAGGTGCGTAAACGATTTTTGTAAAAGCTGTAATTTATCCTCGGAGTTCATAGAGCCTGAAACGTCAATCAGAAATACAAGATTGTTTTTTGTCTTTTCAACAGCATCATCTGCTTTAAGTCCGACAGTCAAAAGCACGTTGTCTTTGTTCCACGGACAGACGGAGGCTGATGCTGTAATACCGAAAAGCTCGCCGTCCTTCGGCTCATTATACGCATAATTGAAGTAGTTTACAAATTCTTCCGTGCGTATTGCGTACTTGCCTGTATTTTTCAGCTGTGAAAGCTTATATCCCATATTTACAAGCTTACGGAAATACGCATACGATGCTGTGTCAACGTCCGATGAAAATGTTGATACAGGCTCAATTGATGTATCTATAAACTTATTTTCAATAATTTCGGGTAGCGGAGCAACATCATCCCCAACGTCAACACCTTCACTCGGTTCATTGGCTGCACCGCCGTCAGCCTCTTCCTTGAGTTCTGCATCAGCTGAATAATTGTAGTTGCCAAGCATACCGTAGATAGGTGCATTTCCCTCCATATTAATACCGTCTCCCGACTTGGCAGAGCATCCGGATAAAATAAGTGCACAAAGGGTTAAAATTGCAAAAATACGTTTTTTCATAACTTTTACCTCTTTCATGTAAGTATTTTTTCTACATACTTTGTGAAGGCTTCACTCGGTTCAACCTCAGCTCTATAAGAAAACAGATTGACATATACATTTCCATATGATGCTTTAAGATACGGGCTTACAACATTTCCCTTCCCGTCACATATCCAGACAAGACATTCTTCATCACGGCTTTCTTTCACATTTTCAAAACCGCTTTGCATATAGCTTGTAAGACATGTGTACTGTGTCTGTGTAAGCACCTTTTCACGGTATTCACCGTTTGTGCACCATATAAGCTTTTTACCTGAAAACAGATCTATATTTGATATCGGCTGTCGTTCATCATTTTGAAGAACGGCCTGGAGCGATATAACGCTATCCGGGGTGCTTTCGTCATTTTTCTGTATAAAAACATCGGAAAATACACTCACCATGATCAGCACCGCAACGCAAGCGGCAAGTGATGCTATAAGCTTTTTGGGGTATAAAAATCTGTTTTTGGTATAGTCTTCGGCACGTGCAATATAATCGTCACGTATACCGCCGATACAGTCATACAGCTTTTCGGCACGTCTTTTTTTATCTGCCATATAGCTGCACCTCCAACTCTGTTTTCAGCTTTTCACGAAGTCTGAAAAGCACCGATTTTGCCTTTGAAGATGAAACAGAAAATCTTTTGCATATATCTTCAATGGAATCATTGTAAAAATATCTTCTTATAAAGATCATCCGTTTTTCTTCATCAAGCTTTGAAAGAAACACATCGATAATTTTTGACAGCTCGTTGTTTTCGATCTCGTCAAACACATCGGATCTTGACGGAATGCAGTCTGTCAATTCTTCGCATATTTCGCCACCGCCACGCTTGTCTGCGGTATTTTTACGGTATCGGTCAATTGAAAAATGACGCACTATTTTCGACAAAAACGCTCCTAAATATACAGGTCTTTCGTTTGGCATGCTGTGCCACGCTTTAAGGTATGTATCGCTGACACATTCTTCCGCATCCTCTCTGCAGCCGAGGACTGACATAGATATACCGTTTAACATTTTACCGTATTTTTCATCGGTTTTTGTAATAGCATCATCTTTTCTCTGCCAATACATTTCAACAATTACGCTGTCATCCATTTTCTTCTTCCTTTCGCC
>JAZNEN010000110.1:0-5010 GCA_045588615.1 Eubacteriales bacterium | reverse complement strand
TTTACCGCCTGTCTGCGCACCGATATAAATATCGAACAGCTTGACACCGTCAAGGAGCTTGCCGAGTGACTTTTTGATGACCTTTTCGATCTTTGCCGCTTCAAGGTCAACATCACACATAAACGAGAAGTCACGTGTTACAGCCGGGAACTTAGGCAGGGGCTTGTACTGCGCAACGTCACCTGCGTTTGCAAGGAGAAGCTCAAAGTCAATATCTGCAACAAATACGGGCTTGTCAATGGAATAGTTTTCACACACACCGTAGCTTATCTGACCGAAAATACCGAGCTCAATACCGTCTTTGACTATCTTTGCGCATCTGCCGGGGTGGAAGATGGGGCAAGTAGTTACTGCTTCAAATTCAACGTCCTTGACACCTGTGAAGGCAACAACAGCTTCAACAATGCCTTTAAGCGCATAGAAATCGCCTTTAAGTGTACCGATAACGACCTTTGTCTTTTCCTCGGGAAGTGTTCCGGGAATGCCCTTATCGTTTGTTACGATTCCCTCACGGGGGATGTATACCTTTGCCATTTCGTAAAGGCTTGCATCCGTGTTATTGTAGTTATTGTTTCTTGCAAGCACCTCAAGCATTGAGGGTATTGCCGTTGTACGCATTACGCTTGTATCTTCACCGAGGGGGTTGCTGATAACAACACTCTTGCGAATAACGCTTTCTTCGGGAAGATTTATCTTGTCGTAATACTTCGGTGAGATGAACGAGAATGTCTGGATCTCGTTAAGTCCCATACCGCAAAGCGCTGTGCAAAGACCTCTGTAATATCTCTGCTTGGGTGTGAGCTTTCCTTCTGCTGCCGATGTGCGGAAGCGTGTGGACTCAATTTTGTTGTAGCCGTAAATTCTTATAACTTCCTCTGCGATGTCGTTCATACATTCAACGTCGCTTCTGTAGGAAGGAACGTATATTTTATCACCGTCAAGACGGAAGCAAAGCTTTTCAAGCGTTGCACGCATATCAGCTTCGGAAATATATGTTCCCAAGAAGTTGCTTATTCTTTCGGGTTCAAGCTTAATAACGGTTTCTGCTTTCTTTTCGGGGTAAATGTCGATAGTACCCTCTGCAACCGTACCTGCTCCGAGAAGCTGAACAAGCTCACATGCACGGTTTACGGCATCCATTGTAAGCTCGGGATCAAGTCCCTTTTCAAATCTGCCCGATGACTCCGTTCTCATACCGAGGGCACGTGATGTAATTCTGACACCTGCCCCGTAGAAGTTAGCGGATTCAAATACGACAGTCTTTGTATCGTCTGTGATCTCGCTGTTTTCACCGCCCATAATTCCCGCCAAAGCAACGGGCTTTTCAGCGTCTGCAATAACGAGCATGCTTGATTTGAGCTGTCTGTCAGTACTGTCAAGAGTTTTGAATATTTCGCCCTCGTCAGCGCATCTTACAACGATCTGCTTACCGTCAAGGCACTTGTAATCAAATGCATGCATAGGCTGACCGTATTCAAGCATAACATAGTTTGTAATATCAACGATATTGTTTATGGGTCTTACACCTGCTGCTCTCAATCTTGAACGCATCCAAAGGGGTGAGGGCTCAATTTTTACATTGTGAACGACCTTTGCCGTATATCTGGGGCAAAGTGCAGGCTCATCAACTCTTACTGAAATATAGTCCTCAACCTTACCGTCGCAAGCCTTTATTTCGGGTGTGCGGAGCTTGAGTTCAGAGTCCATCGTTACCGCACTTTCTCTTGCAAGACCGATAACGGAAAGACAGTCGGGGCGGTTGGGTGTTATTTCAAATTCAACAACTGTGTCGGAAAGCATCAGATATTCTTTGATATCCGTACCGATGGGTGCATCATTCGGGAGAATGAGTATTCCGTCCTCAATTGCACCCGGCATATCGTGTGTTGTGAGATTAAGCTCACCTATAGAGCAAAGCATACCCTGCGATGTTTCGCCCCTGAGCTTGCCTGTTTTTATCTTTATTCCGCCGGGGAGATTCGCACCGTTGAGCGCAACGGGAACTTTATCCCCTGCGTTTACGTTTTTAGCACCTGTTACTATCTGCAAAGGCTCAGCTTCGCCGACATCGATGCTGCAAACAACGAGCTTGTCTGCGTTGGGGTGCTTGGAAATAGCGTTTATTTTACCGACAACAACATTTGTTATGTCCTCGCCGAGGATCTCAAAGCCCTCAACCTTTGAGCCTGTCGCTGTCATTTTTTCACAATAATCTTTTATATCGGGATTGCCGATGTCTACGTAATCGGCAAGCCATTTAAGCGGTAATTTCATATTTATTCCCTCCCTTTAGAACTGTTCCAAAAATCTTACGTCGTTTTCGTAAAGCAGACGCATATCATCTATGTTATAACGGCGCATAACAACACGTTCAATACCGAGACCAAATGCAAAACCGCTGTACACCTCAGGGTCGATACCGCCCATACGGAGAACGTTGGGGTGTACCATACCTGCACCGAGAATTTCTATCCAGCCTTCGCCCTTACAAAGTCTGCAGCCCTCGCCGCCGCATACGAAGCAGGAAACGTCAACCTCTGCAGACGGCTCCGTAAACGGGAAGTGGTGGGGACGGAAACGGATCTTTGTATCAGCACCGAACATATTCTTTGCAAAAATTTCAAGTGTTCCCTTAAGGACGCCCATTGTGATACCTTTATCAACAACAAGACCCTCTATCTGATGGAACATCGGGGAATGTGTTGCATCAACCGCATCGGAACGGTAAACGCGTCCCGGGGAGATAATGCGTATCGGGGGCGCTTTGTGCTCCATTGTACGCGCCTGAACGCACGATGTCTGTGAACGCAGTAATATATTTTCAGTTATATAGAATGTGTCCTGTGTATCACGTGCGGGATGGTTTTCGGGTGTATTGAGCGCTGTGAAGTTGTAATAATCATATTCAACCTCAGGACCGTCAACTATCTCAAAGCCCATACCGATAAATATGTTTTCGATTTCTTCCTGCACCTGTGAAAGCGGGTGACGTTTACCGATCGTGATCTTGCTTCCGGGAAGTGTCACGTCAAGCTTTTCTTTTGCAAGCTTCTTTTCGTTTTCTTTAGCCTTCTGTGCAACAGCGGCTTCTGCAAGACGCTCTTCAATATACTGTCTTACTTCGTTTGCAAGCGCACCGATAACAGGTCTTTCCTCGGCAGAAAGCGCCCCCATTCCTCTCAAAACAGAAGTGAGTTCACCTTTTTTACCGAGAAATCTGATGCGGATCTGTTCAAGATCGGCATTTTCAGCTTCAAGCATCGAAACAGCTTCAAGCTTGATTTGTTCAAGTTTCTCTTTCATACTGAATTCCTTTTCTTAAATTTGTTTTTTTGGGGACGAAAAAAGCCCCGCCCCGAAAGGGACGAAGCCGAATACTCCGCGGTACCACCCTATTTTCCCGTAAAACGGGACACTCAACAGCCATAACGGAGCCGACCGTCTGCAACTACTGTTAATTCACCGCAGCTGTCTGTCAGAAATTCTGACCGCAGGGGGAAATGCAAAACACGCACACGATACTGTATCACAGCACCCACAGCTCTCTGAAATCGTATAGCGGTACGCCGACCCTGCCGACATTTACTTTTGTAGTCTAACATAAATGTATTAAAAAATCAAGTATTTTTTTAATTTTGTGCAAATATTTTTTTAGTTCTCAAATTATTCTTACATTTTGTAATTCTAATTTAAAATTATGTGTTAGAATGTGTATTATTTTAGGCGAACCGCCGGACGGTCAAGGTACAAAATATGTCGGAAATTATAATACACTCTTTAATTCATTCACTGAAGGATTCACTTATCACACTTCCCTTTCTGTTCGCTGCATATTTTTTGCTTGAATTTTTGGAGCATCGATCAGAAATAAAGTTAGCACGTGCATTGTCAAACGAGAAAATCGGACCGCTTGGCGGTGCTGTGGCCGGTTGCATACCCCAATGCGGCATGGGCATTATGGCAGCACATCTTTTTTCCTCGGGGATGATAAGTGCGGGAACTCTTATTGCGGTTTTCATTTCCACCTCCGACGAAGCACTTCCCGTTATTTTTTCGCATCCCGATAAAATCGCATCCGTTTTCCCTCTTTTGCTTTCAAAAATCGCGGCAGCTGTATTTGCCGGATATATATTCGATCTCATTTTTGCGCACCGTCATCACAAGCACAAGGATATACCGCATAACCATAACAGTCACGGCGAATGCGGAAGCTGTGAAGATATAAAAAGCCTTGAGAATCACCACTGTGAAGATGAATGCGGTGAAAACATATTCATTTCAGCTATCAAAAGAACACTCCTCATTTTCTTGTATATTTACGTCGTAACAGTCGTATTTGCTGTATTGACAGAGGTAATAGGGGAAGATACAATATCCTCGTTTTTAAGAAAAAGCTATTATTTACAGCCTGTTTTTGCATCAATTATCGGTCTTATCCCAAACTGTGCAATATCTGTAATTATTACTGAGCTTTATTTGTCACAGTCAATCGGCTTCGGTGCAGTCATCGCAGGGCTTTCAACAGGTGCCGGAATAGGATATGTAACGCTTTTCAAGACAAACAAGAGCACCAAAGAGGCAATTTCAATAGTTATTTACACACTGATTTTCTCCATCGTTTTCGGTGAAATACTTCAATTTTTGTTTGCATAAGATATGTTTGGATTCATAAGACCATATACACCGGAACTAAAGGTAAAGGAAAATGAGTTTTACAATGCCGTATACTGCGGTCTGTGCCGTTGTATGGGAAAGAAAACATCACGTCTTTCAAGACTTACTTTAAGCTACGATTCCGTTTTTCTGGCACTTTTACGCATGTCGGTATTTGAAGAAATACCGAATATTGAAAAAATGCGGTGCCCTGTTTGCCTTTTCAAAAAAAGACCTTCGGTTTTACCGACAGTACAGCTTGAATATACAGCCTCTGTTTCGTCTTACCTTATATACTACAAGGCGCTTGATGACATAAAGGATTCAAAAGGATTTGGAAAAATCGCCTCATATCTT
>JAZNEN010000109.1:0-1586 GCA_045588615.1 Eubacteriales bacterium | reverse complement strand
CATTGAAACCACAGGACTAAGTTCCATAGACTGCGGCATTATCGAAATAGGTGCTGTTAAAATATCAAACGGTGAGGTAACTGACAAATTTAATACTTTCGTAGATCCCGGAATGAAGATACCTCCGAATATAACAGAGCTTACCGGAATTGATGATTCCATGATAGAAGGCGCCCCCGATGTAAAAACCGCAGTAAGTCAATTTTTTGAATTTTGCGGTGACGATATTCTGATTGCCCACAACGCAACATTTGATACAAGCTTTATTTCGCGTGCGGCAAAAAATCACGATCTTGTTTTCAATAATAAGTACATAGATACTGTTGCGCTTTCCAGATATGTTAATCCCGAACTTAAGCGTCACACACTTGACAGAATAGCTACTCATATGGGTTTGGGTGATTTCAACCACCACCGTGCGTGCGATGATGCGGAAATGCTTGCATATATATTTATCAAAATGGTTGAAAAACTGCGCAAAGAGGGAATTAATACCGTTGCTGACCTTGATGAAGCTATCTCTGCATCCTCGACACAGCTTAAAGGACGTCCTCATCACATCATTTTGCTTGTTAAAAACAATACAGGACTAAAAAATCTTTATAAAATAATTTCAGCTTCAAACTTAAAATATTTCTACAGAAAACCGCTTATTCCCAAAACTCTGCTTGACGAGTTGAGAGAGGGGATCATTGTCGGTTCCGCTTGCTCATCGGGTAACTTATATTCTATGATACTCGACGGAAGAAGCGACGAGGATATAAAACAGCACGCTTCTTACTACGATTATCTTGAAATACAGCCGCTTTGCAACAACGGCTATCTCGTAAGAGGCGAAAAGGTAAAGAGCGAGCAAACGCTTATCGACATAAACAAAAGAATAATCGAACTTGGGCGTGAGCTTAATATACCTGTTTGTGCTACTTGCGATGCGCACGTGCTTAATAAGGAAGATGAAATTGCAAGAAAAATAATTCTTGCAGGCAAGAAAATGAAAGACAGCGATGATGATATCGGTGTATATTTCAGAACAACTGATGAAATGCTCAAGGAATTTGAATATTTACCCGAGGATGTCGCATATGAAGTTGTAGTAACAAATCCTAATAAGATCGCCGATATGATAGAGAGTGTAAGACCTATTCCGAAAGGAAGCTATCCCCCTAAAATTGAAGGTGCGGACCAGGAACTTACGGATATGTGTTACAGCAAAATGAAAAGTATGTACGGTGATCCGCCACCGCCTGTTGTTCAGAAAAGACTTGAAAGAGAACTGTCTTCAATTATTTCAAACGGATTCGGTGTGCTTTACATAATTGCACAAAAGCTCGTTAAAAACAGTGAGGAAAAAGGATATCTTGTCGGTTCCCGTGGGTCTGTCGGTTCTTCGTTTGTTGCCACTATGGCAAATATCACAGAGGTAAATCCTCTACCGCCTCATTATCTGTGTCCAAAGTGCAAGCACAGTGAATTTATCGAGGACGGTTCGGTAAGCTCAGGTTTCGACTTGCCGGATAAAAACTGTCCTGAATGCGGCACAAAAATGAAAGGTGACGGTCATGACATACCGTTTGAAACGTTTTTGG
>JAZNEN010000108.1:0-1899 GCA_045588615.1 Eubacteriales bacterium | reverse complement strand
CACGGTGTAAGAAACCTTTACCTTTGCGGGTGTCGCGCCCATACCGAGGAAGCCCTTTTTAGCTTCTTCAACAACTTCATAGGTAACATCGGAAAGCTCAACACCAAGCTGAGCGAGGGCATCCTCAAGTGCCGCTTCGGTGGTTTTTCCGATAACTGTAATTTCTTTTTTCATTTTGTCTCCGACCGCTTATGCGGTAATTTGATTTTTTGAATTATTCTTCGATGTCGTTCTCTTTTTTATCGTCTTCTTTGAGTTCCGCTTTGGATATTGACTTTTTGCTCTGTTCAGTTTTCTTCTTGAATACGGAATCATCCTCCATGCTGTCGTCTGTGCCGCGTCTTGGGATGTACTCTTCATCATCGTCTATGTGGTGAAGTGAACGCTTTGCACGTTCCTTCTTTTCAGCCGCCATAGCTTTTTTAGCTGCCGCCGCTTCCTTTTCGGCTTCTTTCTGCATTTGTCTTATTTCCTCGTCGGAAAGTTTCGGCACGGGGAACATTTTTGAAAGAATTATCTGCTGAGCAAGACCGAGCACGTTCTGGTATACCCAGTAGAAAGCAAGTGCTGTGGGAAGACTGTAGCTGATGAAAGCGGAAAGTGCGGGCATCATTACGTCCATCATCTTCATGGACATATTGTTTGCCGCATCCTGTGATGCCATAGGCTGATACGTGAATTTCTTCTGCAATTTCATTGTAAGGAACATTGCCAGAAATACCACAACAGGAATGAGCAGGTAAAGTCCCGATGCAACATTCGGCGCTTTGCCGAGGTCGAGTATGCCGAAAAGATTGAAGTTCGGCAGATCCGGAGAATTAAGTCTTGTTGCAATATCGGAGCAATAAGCGCTCCAATCGGATATTGCCGCGCCGCTTACATCCACCGCGCCTGTCGGAACGATACCGTCCTTGGGGAAAGCGTTGATTATCGATTCCGCACCGTTTTTATTGATGTAACTGAGGACGTTTATTGCGGCTGTATACGTTGCCTTGGCAACACCGTCAATGTATCCCGTTGCACGGTTATAAGCCTCGGTTATCGTTTCGATCTGCGCTGTTGAAAAACGGCACACATAGTAAAGCGGATTCTGAATGATAGCATAAAGAGAATAAAGCACGGGAAGCTGTATTAAAAGGGGGAGACATCCGCCAAACTGGCTGTAGCCCTCTTTCTGATACATTTCCTGTATCTCCATTGTCATTTTTTGCTGTGTTTGTTTATCCGTGCGTCCCTTGTATTTCTTGCGTATTGCAAGCTCCTTAGGGCGAAGCTGCGCGGATTTTACCGAGTTTTTCTGCTGCTTGATACTGAAGGGAAAAAGAATGATCTTGACGATCAGGGCAAACAGAAAAAGTGCGAGTGCATAGTTATGAAATGATATTTTATCGCAAAATATCATTACATATTTAAGTATTTCGGCAAGCCAATCGAACATTTAATGCCTTACTCCTCTTTTTTTCGCTGTGAAGGGCGTATGCCTTTTTCGGGTACGGGATCGTAACCGCCTTTACAGAAAGGATTACAACGCAGTATCCGCCAAACGCTTAAGCATAGACCCATAAAAAAGCCTCGTTTGGAAAAAGCCTCGTATGCGTATTGCGAACACGAGGGCGTGAACCGACAGCATCTCGGCTTGATTGGGGAAATAAAACGCTGATACATACGTATAATAAACATAAAAACGTATTTCATTCGATTATCATTCCCGTTTTTCTGAAAGCTTCCGTCAAGTCTTTGAATACCTCATCGGTCTTTGCAGCCGTTGCTGCGCTTCTTGCGGCGATCACCACAAGTTGTCCTGTCTTTAAGGTGTATTCTTTCTGGGCTTTGTAATATGCCTCACGCATGACTCTCTTTGCTCTGTTGCGCAAAGGGGCACCGCCGAGCTTCTTGGTG
>JAZNEN010000107.1:0-2903 GCA_045588615.1 Eubacteriales bacterium | reverse complement strand
CCGACTTTCAAGAGTACATGCTTTCCCGCACAGACAGATCTTCAACCGTAACGACTCCTTTACAAACGCTGTTTCCGATGCATATAAGCAGCAGTGCACAACAATGCACCATTTGAATTTCAATACCCTTGAAATATTTGACCTGGAAGAAAAACATTATAAACGTCCCGTTGGTGCGCAGTACAATGCAATTAATCTGACATACCAGCCTATACGTATCCAGTCACCTAATAATGTTAAATTCCAGATAATGTGGTACGGAAACGGTGCCGCTTCACAGCCGCTTTATCCCACAATTATGGACGGAAACGGTACAGGTGAGCTTCACTGCTACTACGAATACAAAATTAAGTGCTATAAGGAAGAAGAGATCAGAAAGGCACACGAAGGCTTCATCAAGGTCCTCAATATTGCTATGGATAATCCCGAAATATCACTTAATGATATTATCAAGCAGATTAAAAAGTAATAAAAAATGTGATACACCAAATGGTGTATCACATTTTTTATACTCATTTAATTAATATTTCTGTAAGCTCATCTACGGTGTCCGCCATATAGTCAGCACCCGAGGAAGCAAGCAGATCACGGCTTCGATATCCCCATGTAACTGCAACTGTTGCAATATTTGCATTTTTTCCCGTTTTTATATCTGTATCGGAATCACCGACAAATACGGTATTTTCGCATTTTGCTCCAAGCCTGTCGATTATATCGTATACCGCTTCCGGTGACGGTTTTCTTGGAAAATCAGCACGCTCACCTACAGGGAGATCAATGAGGTTCGGCATAAGATTATTGCAAAGCCTTACCGTTGCCGCATCAAATTTGTTTGACAGAACCGCTGTTTTAATCCCCTTTTCTTTTAACTGTTCAAGCATTTTTACAATACCGTTGTAAGGCACGGTCTTATTTTCCATATTCCCCTTATAATGCTCTTTAAATGTCAGGAGTATTTCAGAAAGTGTTTCTTCGTCGGTGCCTTTTGGTGCACACAGTGAAATAAGATTTTTAACACCATTACCGACATTCGCCGTAGCACTTTCAAGTGAAACCGGCGGCATGCCGAACTTTGCCAAAGCGTAATTTACACTGTCCCTTAAATCTTCAATTGTGTAAAGAAGCGTACCGTCAAGGTCAAAAATTACAAGCTGTGTCATCAGTCTTTAAGATTGAATGCCTCTTTGAGGTCATCAACTTCATCGGGAGAAATGTGAACTATGTCGCCTATGCTCTTTGAATTAATAATGGAGTGAGCCGTTGATTCAAGCACTTCCATACGGTCAAATGCCTGAAGAAGTGTTGAACCTGTTACAATTACGCAGTCATTTTTAAAAATGAGCGCAGGACGGTTGGGTGCAAAACGCTCTGCAACAGTTTCAGGTGAAACATAAAGTCCTTCATACGGCTGTTTTTCAATATCGCGAAGCAAAATATAACTTTCAGGAATAGTTCTCGGGTCAAATTCCGCGTCTGTTACGGCAAACGCCATTGCATGCGGCGGATGCGCCAAAAGAATTGCATTTATGTCAGGGTTCTTTTCGTAGATAAGTGCGTGAGATTTAACAGCACGTGACGGAGTTTTACCAAGCTCCTTCATATCTGCCTTTATCCTTACAAGATCTTCCTCGCAAAGATACGCTCTGTCACGTCCAAACGGGGTGATAATAAAGCTTCCGTCTGAAAGTCTTACAGAATACGTACCGTGTGTTGCGGTAAACAGGCCCTGTTTATAAGAACGGCGTATAAGCGTTATCATTTCACGTCTTGCTTCAAGCTCCTCAGATGAACGTGTATTGGGGATGAAATCGTCCATCAAAAGATGATTGCGTGTTTCTGTTATCTTTATCGCTTCGGGAGAAAGTCTGTTCACGCTTCCGAGCTTTGCGGCAAGTATCTCCAAATTTGCAGAATAGTCGATAGTTTCAAACATCATAAATGCTGTGAACATATCTTTTGCACCGATACATACACCGTGATTTTCAAGAAGGACTATCTCAACGTCATTTTCAAATTCTTTTGCGATATTTTCGCCAAGCTCTTTGCTTCCGGGAACAGCGTATTTTGCAATTGAAATACGGTCACATGTTTTTCTTACCGTGGGGATAAGATCAAGATCGGGAATCTTACGTGCGATAGAAAACGCAACAAGCGCCGGCGGATGTGCATGGAGCACTGCGTGAATGTCGGGGCGCATTTTATACACTGACTGATGGAAAGGAAATTCGCTCGACGGCTTGTGAGGTCCAACGCAAGTTCCGTCGGGCTTAACACAAATGATATCGCGTCTTGTAAGTGTACCTTTATCGATACCTGCGGGTGTTATCCAGATGTTGCCGTCTTTATCCATGATAGAAAGGTTACCGCCGGAGGTAGTTGTAAGTCCCCTGTCGTATATACGCTGCATGAACATTACAAGTTGGTCGGCGGGATGAATGTAATCCATATGCATAGCAAAAATCTCCTTTATGCTTTATTTCCTATATTATTCTTCAATATTCGTAAATTTAATCGCCAAGTCTTCAAGTGCTTTGTCTTCGGGGGCTGCAGGACATTCGGACATGATTTCAGATGCATTCTGTACCTTCGGGAATGCAACTACATCACGGAGACTTGCCGCTTCGCAGATGAGCATCGAAAGTCTGTCAAGTCCGATACCTGCACCGCCGTGGGGGGGCGCACCGTAACGGTAAGCATCAACAAGGAAGCCAAACTTCTTCTGTATTTCTTCCTCTGTAAGTCCGAGCGCTTCAAACATTTTTTGCTGAAGCTCAAAGTCTGTAATTCTGATTGAACCGGACAAAAGCTCAACACCGTTAAGTACAAGGTCATAAGCTTTGGCTGTTACCTTGCCGGGATCGCTTTCCAGATATTCAAGGCATTCATTTCTGGGCATTGTGAAG
>JAZNEN010000106.1:0-3925 GCA_045588615.1 Eubacteriales bacterium | reverse complement strand
GTTATGAAAAGTGAAGATGCCGCAAACAGCCTGCTTTCTATTGAAGAACAATTATCAAGCGATAAGATTCCGATAATAGTTCCCGCAGGATTTACCGAGCACGCCGTTTCCGAAAATATTTATGCGGGTCGTGCAATGAGCCGCCGTGCAAATTACCAATATGGAACTCTTTTGGAAAAAGGAATTAAAGGTTCTCTCGCGATGGGAATCGGTATGGGTCAGTCAAAGGGTACAGTAACATTCATCACACCTACATATGAAATAAGAACGACTTGTGAAAATATCACCATAGACGGAGTAACAATGGAATTTCAGCTTACTCCGGGTACTGAAGCACCTGCAGAAATGAACACCTGGCTGCCTCAATTCAAAGCCCTGTGGGTAGCGGAAAACTGTACCTCTACCTTACATAATCTTTACACCTTGCGCGGAGCACAGGTGCGCGACGGTGCCGAATGGGCAAGATATATTACCGAAGCAATAACTCTATACGGAAAGGAAGCGGAAGTTACTTTCCAATCGCACAACTGGCCGCATTGGGGCAACGATGTTATCAATGAGTATTTGGTGAATACAGCCGCAGTTTATAAATTTATCACCGATCAGACTTTAACATATATAAATCAAGGATATACCTCTGATGAAATCTCAAATATGATAAATCTTCCGGATGAACTGGCTAAAAATTGGTATACTCGTCAATATTACGGAACAGTCGCTCATAATTCCAAGGCTGTGTATCAAAAGTATATGGGCTGGTATGATGCAAATCCCGTTCACCTGAATCCGCTTGAACCGACAGAAAGCGCAAAAAAGTGGGTCGAATATCTCGGTGACACCGATGAAGTGCTCAGACTTGCAAAAAAAGATTTTGACAAAGGCGAATATCAGTGGGTGGCTGAAATAACCAACGTAATTGTTTATGCAGACCCTTCCAATATGGCCGCACGTCTTTTGTGTGCTGATTCGTTGGAACAGCTTGGATACCAAGCGGAATCGGGAACATGGCGAAATGCATATCTTACCGCGGCATTGGAATTACGCAACACAAATCCAACTGGATCCTCCGGTGTTCTTTCTGACGGAAGCTTGATGAAGGAAATGACAGCATCTATGATGTTTGATTATATGGGCATACTTCTTGATAAACAGGCGATGTCAGATAAGGATTTCACTATAAATGTCATACTTTCCGATCTTGAAGAAAAATATATGGTACGTATCAAAAACGGAGTCGTTTTGCACTATGGAAACTATGAAGCGGAATCAAGCGATATAACCATCACCTGTCCCAAAAATGCACTGTTTTTAATATTGCAGAACAATATAGACGGATTGGAAAAATCCGCGAACATAGAGGGCGACAAAGAATTGCTCAGATCGTTTATGAGTAATCTTAATCAGTTAGATCTGTCAACATCCTCCGCATTCAACATAATCGAGCCGTAACACGCACAAATTCAAAACAACATATCAAAAAGGCTGTCTGGACTTTTCCGAACTTCTGTGATATCCTTTGTGCTGACAAAACACTGTCATACATTATCAGATCTCCCGTTAAGCTCAAAAAAATGGCTTGCAGCCTTGCAAGCACGTTATGAAGAATTGGACGAATTGTTTTAGCGTATCTATGAGGACAATGTTTCGGGTGAGATCTCCGATGATCGTTTTTCAAAAATGTCAAGACAATATGAGGAAGAACAAAAGGAGATATCCGATAGAATAAAGACCATCCACACTGAAATGGATAAATTGAGCAGCAAAGCCGTAACAGCGGATATGTTTATTTCCACCGTCCGCAAATACAAGAAAGGGCGTAGTCGTAAACTACGCACCTTGCCAGATCGCTACATAAAGAAAGCGAGTGTTCTCAGGCATTTCAAATGCTGTAAGAACACTCGCCATGGTGCGGGTAACAGGACTTGAACCTGCACATCCTTGCGAACATAAGAACCTGAATCTTACGCGTCTGCCAATTCCGCCACACCCGCATATTAAGTTTTTCAAGGCATCCGCTATCGCGTGACGGCTTCAAACATAGTCGTCTTTCTCGCTACCGCTTGAAATTCTCCTTGTTTGCGCGCCTTCTCGGACTCGCTTCATCACCCACCGGGTGCGCTCATCCTCGAAGCTGCCAATTCCGCCACACCTACATATAAGTTTCACTTCAAATGCCCTAATAGAATAACACAGAAAAGCCATTTTGTCAATACCAAGAATAAAAATATTTCCGATTTGCCCAAAATTATATTGACACACTACAGATAATGCGATATAATTCATTCAAATAATTCGAGGTGTAGTATGAAATTCAGTTTTAGCAATTTGAGAAGCAACAATCTTTTTAACAATGCGGGGGTCTTCGCAGGACGTCCGTTCGTTTTTTGTGCTTGTATTTCAATACTCGTTCTCGGAATATGTATACTTTCAAATATTTACGTGCGCATTATTTCCGTTATTCTTTCTCTTTTGGCGGGGATTTTCTTTTTTGTAAGTAAAAGACGGTACGGAAAATTCGGCAGCTACACAAGGGTAATATACATAATCGGTGCATTTATGTGTTTGCTTTTATCGTTACGTGCCGTATATCATTTTGATGTGAAAGGCGCCGCTTGTGAAAAATATGTTTCAAATAACGCCGAAATAACAGCTTACGCTGTACCTAACAAATCAAGATGCGTTAAGATAACAGATATAAACGGTGAAAAGGTTTCATATTACGCCACTTTATACGGTGTATATATTCCGGATGCCTATGAAGAATTTTCTTGTACAGGTAAGCTTGACACGATAAAATCAAACAGTTTTTCGGGTAGTACATATCACATTGGCAACAATATTTTATTTACACTAAAAGCTGATGAAATATATTCTAACGGTACGCTTGCAAAAACTCCGTATGCCGAATTTTATAAGATAAACACTTACATACGCTCATCATTATACAAGCACTGTGATGAAAATGCAGGACTTATATCAGGAATATTCTTAGGAAATAAAGCCGATATACCCGATACGGTGAAGTCAAATTTTTCCAAAACCGGCATATCTCATATAATCGCAGTCAGCGGTTTACATGTTATTGCCGCTTTGGCACTTCTTTCATTCATTCTCAATAAGACCGTTCCTTTGAAAAGCGTCCGTGCGCTCATACTTATTTTTGCGGCCTTATTTTACGCACTTATAACAGGGTGTATGTACTCTGTAATGCGCGCGGCGCTTATGTTTACTGTGCTCAATTTATCCGTGATACTGTTTCGTAAAAACGATTCGATCACTTCCCTTTTCATCTCCTTATACACCATATTCTTGTTCGAGCCGTATGCTTTGTTTGACCTTTCCTTACAGCTTTCCGCCGCATCAACATTTGGCATTGTTGTTTTTGCCGCTCCTCTGTGCAGACATCTTGAACCGTCAAGGAAAACGAATGGCTCATTTTTCAAGTTTATATTGAGATATTCCGTAAAATCCGTTATAATATCCATATGCGCAACGCTTCCTCTTGTACCGATAAGCGCATATTATTTCGGAAAAATCTCACTTGCGAGCCCGATTATGACACTGATAATTTCTCCGTTTGTGCTGATTATTTTATATGCTGCACCGTTCACGGTATTATTCGGCTTTTCCGATGCACTTGCTGACTTGGCAGGTCAGTTATGCGATTCATGCGCTGAAATAGCAGTTGACATTGCAGCCTTCGGTGCACGGCATATCAACTTTGAAATATCATTGAAATATACTTTTTCTGAATTTATCATATTTTCAGCGTGTGCTGTTACCCTTATCTTCATTTTCTTCGGTGTAAGGAAAAAACGTGCATATGCAAGTATATGTGCAGCGTTTGTTTGTGTTTACTTCATATCTGCCGGAATGTATCATTTTACAAACAAGAGCGCAGATAACATTATAAGTCGGAGGCCAA
>JAZNEN010000105.1:0-5015 GCA_045588615.1 Eubacteriales bacterium | reverse complement strand
CAACCTTTTCACCTCTTGCAGCCCATGCCTTTGCGTCTTCAGCGGAGAATACGCACTTACCGCAAGCAGCACCGGGGGATGCACCGAGACCCTTACCGGCAACGTTAGCAGCCTTGAGAGCCTTAACGTCGAACTGAGGGTGAAGGAGTGTGTCGAGGTTTCTGGGGTCGATCATGAGAACTGCCTGTTCTTCAGTCTTGTGACCTTCAGCAACGAGGTCAACAGCGATCTGGAGAGCAGCCTGAGCGGTTCTCTTACCGTTACGAGTCTGGAGCATGTAGAGCTTTTCGTTTTCAACTGTGAACTCCATGTCCTGCATGTCGTGGTAGTGGTTTTCGAGAATGGAGCAAACTTCAACGAACTGCTTGTATGCAGCCGGGAACTTGTTAGCCATTTCAGCGATGGGCATAGGTGTACGAACACCTGCAACAACGTCTTCGCCCTGTGCGTTTACAAGGAACTCACCCATAAGACCCTTTTCGCCTGTAGCGGGGTCACGTGTGAATGCAACACCTGTACCGCAGTTGTCACCCATGTTACCGAATGCCATCATCTGTACGTTAACGGCTGTACCCCATGAGTAGGGAATATCGTTGTCACGTCTGTAAACGTTTGCACGGGGGTTGTCCCATGAACGGAATACGGCTTCAACCGCACCCATAAGCTGTTCCTTGGGATCTGCGGGGAAGTCCTTACCTATCTTGGACTTGTATTCAGCCTTGAACTGGCTTGCGAGCTCCTTAAGGTCGTCAGCTGTAAGCTCAACGTCCTGCTTAACGCCCTTTTCTGCCTTCATCTTGTCGATGAGCTCTTCAAAGTACTTCTTACCGACTTCCATAACAACGTCGGAGTACATCTGGATAAATCTTCTGTAGCAGTCATATGCCCAACGAGCATTGCCTGACTTTTCAGCCATAACTTCAACAACTTCTTCGTTAAGACCGAGGTTGAGGATAGTGTCCATCATACCGGGCATGGATGCTCTTGCGCCGGAACGGACGGAAACGAGAAGAGGATTGTTCTTATCACCGAACTTCTTGCCTGTGATGCCTTCCATCTTGTCGATGTATTCCATGATCTCTGCACGGATCTCATCGTTGATCTTCTTGCCGTCTTCGTAGTACTGTGTACAAGCTTCTGTTGTTACAGTAAAGCCCTGAGGAACGGGAAGACCGATCTTTGTCATTTCAGCAAGGTTTGCGCCTTTGCCGCCGAGAAGCTCTCTCATCGAAGCATCGCCTTCGGTAAAGAGATAAACAAACTTCTTTGCCATAATAAAACCTCCAAAAAATATATTAAATTTTTTACACTTGGTTATTGATATTACTTTTTTTATAATACTTTTATATCCCGTGTATCACCGCTTACTATATCACAACAGTACGCGAAAATCTACACGTTTATTTTTATTATTACAGTTTGTTCATCAAAATGTTACATTGTAAACGGTTCGTTTTATACATACACCATACCGTATGCGGCGGTATGCGCCCTACGCCCCTGAGGTTTGTATATTCAGGGTGGTGCCTGTAGGGGACAAGACGCAATCACTTTGCTTTGCAAAGTGACGACGTCCCGCCTCAAACCCATTTATGCTCATTTCATGCGGACGTGCGATGCACGCCCCTACGGTATAATGTTATCCGTTAAAAACGGATAACATTTCATGTTTGTATAAGAAAACATTTCAAGCGGCGGCGCCGCATTTCATGCCGCAGGCGTTTCATTTTTAAAACCGTTTTTCAGCCTTCTCCAGCCACTTGACGAAGTCAAGTGATGGGAGACAGTGTGGCAACGAGATTGCGCAACAAGTTACGCAACTCGGACGGATGAGGTGTTTTTAAATTCATTTACTCTCGTTTCATGCGGACGTGCGATGCACGCCCCTACAAAGGCGTTTAATGCGGGCGTGATGCCTGTAGGGGTTGGCGCCTCGACAACCTGCCTCAAACCCATTTATACTCATTTCATTCAACCGTGAATTTCCTTATACCACGAAACGGCAAGGTTCGTCACAAGATCATATGACCTTATCCCCGCACTTTGCCCCTGTCCCTGCAGGTATGCATCGTTGACTGCCCCCACAATTTCTTCGGCTTTGTTTTCCTTATATTTTTCAAAAAACGAGTTGAACGCAATAAGCTCGCCTCTGACATCGTTTTTCATCTGCATAAGCACGCTTTTATACGATTCTTTATCCGTTTCATAAAGGGCTGATGAGGTATATTCATAAACCGAAAGATATCCGCTGTACCTTATATACGCATCGTCTGACGATATACAGACGAGAAATGCAATAAAATTCGCTTCATCCTCCCTGCTTATTCCCCTCTGGTGCGCCATTTCGTGCGCCACGGTAAAAGGCAGTGTATAATCGGGAAAATTCGTGTTTATATTCGCCTCGCCCGTAAAGAATGTATACACCCCTGCAATATGCGTATACGTCCACGGCTTTGACAGCGCCACGGGCTTGACGGGTGTGTAAAGTCTTTGTATAAAATCGTATTTTTCACACACAGCATCATACGCTGTGTTTATTTTTTTGGCAAGCTGTGACAGCGAATACGGCATAACGGATGAAGAATTATATATAAAACCGATATTTTCCGCTTCTTTGTTTACGTTTTGCAAAAGATATTCGGAGACATCATAAAGCTCTTTTTCAGTAACCGTTACATTTTCAAGCCCTAACTTTTTGCCGATCGGCGTCGTATAATAACCGGGTGTAAGGTTCATAAAAAGCATGGAAAAAACGAGTGCTGCCGAGGACATCATACCGAAAATGAACCGAACGGTTTTTTTCATACTGTCCACGGTATGCTCAAACGCATAAGCGACTGTTGCCGTTATTATGACGGGCAGACACAAAAGCAGATATTCCGCAAGGGAAAACGGCAAAAGTGCCGTTAAATACGCAAGCACACCGCGGAAAACAGCTGCAATATTTTCATTCCAGAAATCGGCAAACGGTGTGCTGATTTTAGCCAAAAGCACAACAAAAAGACTGAAAATGAAAATGCAGTATATCACAAGTGCGGGCGTGGGAACATACTCTTTAATTTTCTTCAATATCTTCATATATTTCGTAAAATCTTTCAGGGATGGGAGCTGTAAGTGTTATGATCTTATCTTCAAACGGGTGCGGAAATGAAAGTTTTCCCGCGTGAAGCATCAGCTTTTGTCCGTCGCCGGTGCCGTAAAGACTGTCACCGACGATGGGTGTGCCGATATATGATGTATGCACGCGGAGCTGGTGCGTTCTTCCCGTGACAGGTGAAAGTGTTACAAATGAATATTTTTTATCATTTGACACCCAATGGCGTTTGTACACCGTTTTGGCATACTTTCCCTCATTTTCTCCGCATACACAGCGGAAAATAACGCTTTCATCACGTCTTTTTATATTTTTTTCTATTGTGCCTTTCTCCGGTATTTCTCCGTGTAAAAGCGCAAAATACGTTTTTTCAAATCTTCCCTTTTGCATGCTTTCCGAAAGTCTTGATGCGGCAGGTCCGTTTTTGGCGCACAGAACGATGCCCGACGTTTCGCGGTCAAGCCTGTTCGCTGCCCTGAAAAGACATTTTTCACCCTTTTGCATAAAATAATACATCAGCCCGTTTGCAAGTGTATCCTCAAAATGGCCGTGCGAGGGGTGCGTGGGTATACCGTAAGGCTTATTCAGTACGATTATATCCCCGTCTTCATATAAAATATCGATCGGTATATTTACAGGCACGATATTTTCGCTTTTGTTTTCATCTTCAAAGTCAAGCTCAACAACATCGCCTGTGTTGAGCATATGCCGAACCGTCCTGTGCTGACCGTTTACTGTAATTCCGAGGGGCTTTTGCTTTAATTTTGTTATTTGTGATGAGGAAAGAGAGAGCTGCCGGCGTAAAAAATCACGCAGCAGCCCTTCTTGTCCTTTATTTACGGTAAATTTCAAAGCTTATTTGATCTTTACAGTCCAGCCGAAGGGATCTTCAACAGTTCCCCACTGAATACCTGTAAGTGTGTCATAAAGCTTCTGGGAGATAGCACCGATCTTACCGTCATTGATAACAGCCTTCTTGTTTTCATCGTCAAGTGAGCCGATGGGGGAGATAACGGCAGCAGTACCTGTACCGAATGCTTCCTTAAGCTCTCCCTTGTCGTATGCTTCATAAAGCTCGTCAACGGAAAGACGTCTTTCGGAAACCTTTACGCCCCAGCTCTTGAGAAGCTCAACGCAGGAAGCTCTCGTAACGCCGGGAAGAATGTTACCCTCGTCAAGCGCGGGTGTTACTACCTCATCACCGATAACGAAGAATACGTTCATAGCACCGACCTCGTCGATATACTTTCTTTCGATACCGTCAAGCCAGAGAACCTGTGAGTAACCGAGTGCATTAGCCTTTTCCTGACCCTTAAGGGAAGCCGCATAGTTGCCGCCTACCTTTGCGTAACCTGTACCGCCCTTTACAGCACGTACATATTCACGCTCAATGAATATCTTAACGGGGTTGATGCCCTCTGCATAGTATGCGCCAACGGGGGAAAGGATTATGCAGAACAGATATGTAGCGGAGGGATGTACGCCAAGGAAGTCCTCGGCACCGAAGATGAAGGGACGGATGTACAGGCTGGAGCCCTCAGCATGGGGAACCCAGTCCTTGTCGATCTCGATGAGCTGCTTGAGAGCCTCGAGGCAGAACTCCTCGTCGATGGGAGGAATGCACAGACGCTCGTTGGAAGCGTTGAGACGGGCAAAGTTCTTCTCGGGACGGAAGAGCAGGATGCGGTCATCCTCTGCTCTGTATGCCTTCATGCCCTCGAAGACCTCCTGACCGTAGTGCAGGCAGGAAGCAGCAGGAGAAAGAGCGATGGGGCCGAAGGGTACGATGCGGGGATCGTGCCAGCCCTGACCATCATGATACTCCATGATGAACATGTGGTCGGTGAAAATCTTACCGAAACCCAGCTTGGTTTCATCAGTGGGTTTTGCCTTGGGGCAATCGGTAAGCTGAACGCGAATT
>JAZNEN010000104.1:0-5596 GCA_045588615.1 Eubacteriales bacterium | reverse complement strand
TATGTTATTACGACAACATTATATATGTTCAAACAGTTTTTGTCAAGTAATATTTGTTAACACAAAGTGCTTTTGTGCATATGATCTTCTTGGGGTGACTGTATGAAAAAGATATACATTATCATTGGCTGTATCGCATTTGCACTCGGTACTCTTGGCTGTGTTATTCCGTTTTTGCCCACGTTTCCGTTTTTTCTTGTAACATGCGTGTGTTTTGCCAAAGGCTCGGACAGCCTTTACAGCAGATTCATTTCATCAAAGCTGTACAAGAACAATTTCAAGAGCCTTAAAGACGGTGACGGAATGAAGAAGGGAACAAAGATACGCATTATATTGACAGTAGGTGTGTGCTGTGCTTTTGGATCTTTTATTTCCGACAGCATCACCGTTAAGATAATTCTTGCGCTTGTTTTTTTGCTTCACCTTTTGTACTTTATCTTCGGGATAAAAAATGCAGGAAATTAGATCAGATTTTGGGAAATGTCAGAATTACTTTGAACAGATCGCCGTCTGTTGTGATACCTATCGTGCCTCCCTGAAGCTCGGTCAGGCTTTGTGCAATAGAAAGTCCGAGTCCGTTTCCGTCGGTGTTACGTGAGCTGTCCCCTCTTGAAAATCTTTCAAAGAGTTCGTCTGATGAAATATTAAGCTCGTCACGAGAGGTATTTTTAAATGTTATTTTTGCGTTTTTGCCTGTGTCTTCCAAAGAAATGTATACTCTTGTGCCGCTTAAAGAATATTTGCATATGTTGTTCATCAGATTGTCGAATATGCGCCAAAGCCGTCTGCCGTCTGCCATTATCATTATAGGATACTCAGGAACAGACAAGACGGCATTAAGCATATTTTTTTCAAGTCTGTCACGGTATTCTGCAACGGCTTGGTTTACAAATACGTCGATCTGCATCGGTTCAAGTTTTACATCAAGGTTTCCCGTAGATGCCTTTGAAGCTTCAATGAGATCGTCTATAAGGCGCTTTAATTTTTCTGACTGCCTCAATAAAACAGATGAATATTCCGTTATTTTTACATTTTCTGTCTGTTCTTTTGAAATCAGATCGGAGTAATTTATTATCGATGTAAGCGGTGTTTTAATGTCATGCGATACGTTTGTTATAAGCTCTGTTTTTATTCTCTCGCTTTTCAGCCTTTCATTGACGGCTGTTTTCATTCCGCCTGCTATGCTGTTAAGTGCATCGCCATGGGCTTTAAAGTCGAGTATAAGCGATGATGTGTCGATCTTATGTGTCAGCTCACCGCGCGCAAGCGCTTTTGCGCCCTTTAAAAGACGGTTCCACATAAGCACGCACAAAAGAATGACACCAAGCTCAAAAAGCTTGAAAAGTATCCACATGATCAACATAAAATCATTTTCAAATAAAAGTGCTGAAAATATGAAATCGGCAATAAAGAACACAATGGCAGCTCCGCACACTTTTACAAAGAGATGCAGATTTTGAAAAACAACATTGAAAGAACTGAATATTTTTTTAAAGATACGGTACAAACCGTGAATCACCATATAAACTACGGTATTTTTGAAAAGTGTGTTTGTTTTTATTCGTGCCGCAATACTCATTGAAAGACCGAGTGCTGCCGATATTGCCGCCGTGATATATATAACGAGTATTACAATGTCCTGCGGTTCTGCCAATACACCTATTTCATCCATAATGATCAAAGCAAAAGCGAACAATGCAATTACTGATGCCAAGAACAAGTCAAGCGGTATTTTAACACCGAAGCTCGGTTTGATCTTTGACGTGTCCTTCTGTCTTCCGGAAGCATACATGAGAAATACAAAGCCTATGACAGAGCATATTATGCACAGTATTGTAATAGGGAAAATCATATATCTCACGCTGTAAAGCGCGCTTACAACATTTTCGGCGAATGAATATTTGTCCTGTGTCTGAAGCGGAGATGATAAGATAAGTGATGCGGAAATAAATCGCTGTTCTTTACCCGGCTCACCTCTGAATTTGTTTACCGAATGTAAAAAAATACTATAATTGTAATTGTGATTTTCAGGATGGTATTCTTCGCTTAAAATGAAGTTTTCTTTATAAACGGTGCCGTCTGTCTTTTCTCCGTAGGAGCACAGTATTTCAGATGTCGTGTGATCTTTTATTTCAAAATATAAGATGTTTTTTGACGGAATGTACGAGGAAATATCATCATCAATGCAATAATAATTGTAAACTGTATTTTTGATGTCCATAAATGCCGTGTCTTTGAAAAGACTTTCTTTGTACTCATTTTCAGATGTTGTGTATACATTTGTTGCAATTGAGCAGTATATTGTAACAACTCCGGCGCAGCTCATAAGGATAAAAAGTACAGTCAGGATAAAAGTTGTAACCTTCATCCACGGACAAGCGGTAAGCTGTTTCATTCCGTTTTCTCCTTTTCAAATTTGT
Organism: Eubacteriales bacterium; assembly: GCA_045588615.1. Classification (GTDB taxonomy): domain Bacteria; phylum Bacillota; class Clostridia; order Oscillospirales; family CAG-272; genus RGIG7213. The sequence goes on along the minus strand of JAZNEN010000104.1, from coordinate 3,176 downwards.
AGCCCTGTCCCCAGACAACCTTAATATAACGCGGTTCTGCGGGATTGATCTCTGTTTTTTCGCGCAAGTGGCGGATGTGTACTGCAACTGTGTTGTCACATCCCAAGGGGTTCTCTCCCCAGATTTTGGTGTATATTTCTTTTGGAGAGAATACTTTTCCTTTATTTTGCAAGAGCAGCTTTAGAATGTCATATTCTCTCGGTGTAAGATTTATTTTTTCACCGTCAACAGTCACTTCCTTTTGGTCATCATCAAGCTCAAGTCCGCCTGAGATCAGCACATTTTGACTTGCTGTGTTTCCGCCGAGACGCATATACCGGCGCAGTTGTGAATTTACCCTTGCGATCACTTCAACGGGATTAAACGGCTTCGTTATATAATCATCAGCGCCAAGGTTAAGTCCGAGTATCTTGTCGCAGTCCTCGCTTTTTGCTGTGAGTAATATTATCGGTACATTGCTTATTTTTCTTATTTCAGCCATTGCAGATATTCCGTCAAGGACAGGCATCATTATATCAAGCAATATAAGGTGAACATCTTCGTTTTTTATTATTTCAACAGCATCTTGTCCGTTATAAGCTTCAATAATTTTGTATTCGGGGTTGGTCAGATATATTTTCAGTGCATTTACAATGTCACGTTCATCGTCGCATATCAGTATGTTGTACATTTTAACATTCCTTTCGGTTTATGGCTTTATTATAGCATATAGCTTATTAAAAACAAATAGGGCAAAGTATTAAGATTTTTTTAATATCACACAAAATACGCATTGACAAAAAAATATCCGTGTGATAGAATAAAAAATATCCCGTTAAATTGAATACCCTTAATTGAAAGGGAACACAATTTTACAGGGTGATATTAATGAAAAGTATATTAAAAAGGTTTGCGGTTGGCTTGGCTGTCGGTACATTATTTGCTGCTGTCGGCGGCTATATGCTTTATACTGCAGTAAATTTGTGATGAGGCTTGATAAATTTTTTACCCATACGGGAACAATGTCAAGAAAAGAATGTGCGCAGGCATCAAAGCGCGGGCGCATTTCCGTCAACGGCAAGGTCGTAACAGACTCTGCCGTACATATAAACGAAAATACAGATACGGTAACACTTGACGGTGTGCCGGTTGTTTATATGAAATACATTTATATAATGCTCAATAAACCGCAAGGATATGTCAGCTCCGCAGATGAACCGGGGGAGCATACCGTTCTTGAATTGCTTCCTGAAAACATCGTAAAGTGCGGTGTCTTTCCGTCGGGCAGACTTGACAAGGACACAACGGGGCTTATGATAATAACGAATGACGGTCCTTCATCGCACAAAGCACTTGCCCCTAAAAGCCATGTCAGCAAAAAATACAGATATGAATGTGCCGATGCGCTTTTGCCGTCTGATATCGAAAAAATGAAAGTCGGCATAACTCTTGCCGACGGATATACAACACTGCCGTGTGAGATAGAAGCGCTCGGTGAAAAATACGGCGAAATAACCTTACACGAGGGAAAATACCACCAAATAAAAAGAATGTTCGGTGCGGTAGGAAATAAAATAACCGCACTCAAACGGCTGTCATTTGGAGATATACTGCTTGATGAAAGGCTTGAAGAGGGCGCATGGCGGTATCTTACGGATGAGGAAATAAAAATTTTTACGGGAAATAAATGACAAGGAGATATATATGGATATTTTAAAGACGATAGCATCAGAGTTCAATCTCAAAGAAACACAGGTCGTAAACACGGTTGAGCTTATAGATGCAGGCAACACAATTCCGTTTATTGCACGTTACAGAAAAGAAGTGACAGGTGCACTTGACGATACGGTTTTGAGAAATCTTTTTGACAGATTGAATTACCTTCGTAACCTTGAAAAAAGAAAAGAAGAAGTCCGTTCATCTATTGAAGAGCAGGGCAAGCTTACAGATGAAATTATAGAAGCACTTGATAAAGCGCAGATACTTACCGAGGTTGAGGATATATACCGTCCGTATAAGCCCAAGCGCAAAACAAGGGCATCTGTTGCAAGAGAAAAGGGACTTGAACCCTTGGCACAGCTTATATTTGAGCAGAGGGAAAAATACGACGAACCCATTATAAAGCTTGCAGAAGCTTTTATAAATGAAGAAAAAGAAGTAAATACTGCAGAAGATGCTTTGGCAGGTGCGCTTGACATTATTGCGGAGGATGTTTCGGATGATGCAAACCTCCGTAAGGAAATAAGAAAGCTTACATATGACACAGGCCTTATCGTCACAGCGAAGGCTAAGGACGAGGAAAGCGTTTACGAAATGTATTACGAATATTCGGAACGTGTAAACAAGATACCATCACACCGTGTCCTTGCGATAAACAGAGGCGAAAAAGACGAATTTCTTAAAGTCAGCATCGATATAGCAAAGGAAACAGTCATAAATCTTATTCTTTCAAAGGTAATTATAAATAAAAACAGCGAAGCGAATGAGTATGTGACTGCCGCTGTTACGGACGGATATGAAAGACTTATCGCACCGTCGATAGAAAGGGAGATAAGAACAGACCTTTTTGACGTTGCAAGCGAAGGCGCAATAAAGCTGTTTTCAGAAAATCTCAAAAATTTGCTTATGTCCCCGCCTCTTAAAGGTAAAACAACGCTCGGACTTGACCCGGGTTACCGCACAGGCTGTAAGCTTGCTGTTGTCGATAAAACGGGAAAGGTGCTTGATACTGCGGTAATTTATCCTACAATGAAGCAGGAATACCGTATAGAGGAAGCGAAAACTGTCGTAAAGAAGCTTATCAAGCGTTACGGTGTCGATGTTGTTGCTATAGGTAACGGAACTGCCTCAAAAGAGTCTGAAATATTTATTTCCGGAGTTCTTAAGGAAATGGACTGCGGATGTAAATATATAATGGTAAGTGAAGCGGGTGCATCTGTCTATTCTGCATCGAAGCTTGCTGCGGAGGAGTTTCCCGATTTTGATGTTACACAGAGAAGTGCTGTTTCTATTGCAAGACGCTTGCAGGATCCTCTGGCCGAGCTTGTAAAGATAGACCCGAAATCGATAGGTGTCGGACAGTACCAGCATGATATGAAGCCTGCGCGTCTGGACGAAGCTCTGACCGGTGTGGTGGAGGCGTGCGTGAACTCCGTCGGCGTTGACGTGAATACGGCATCCTACTCGCTCCTGTCCTA
>JAZNEN010000103.1:0-6235 GCA_045588615.1 Eubacteriales bacterium | reverse complement strand
CTCAGACCGCTGACAAAGGTAAAGTCGGCGGTCTTTTTTTCGCTAAAAAGCTTCAAAAAAAGCGGAAAATATGATATAATAAAGTCATAGAAAAACGTTTATGAACGGAGAGGAAATATGCTTTTAGAAGGCAGAAACAGACAAAATAAATTGGAAATGGTATACATAGAAGACCTTGTCCCCAAAGATCATATATTGAGAAAAATAGATAAGTATATAGATTTCTCATTCATAAATGAACTCTGCAGACCATATTATTGCGAAAATAACGGAAGACCTGCTATAGAGCCTGAAATAATGTTCAAAATGTTATTCATAGGATATCTGTTCGGAATAAGAAGTGAAACACGTCTGGTGGAAGAAGTCAAAGTAAATATAGCATACAGATGGTTTTTGGGTTACGGAATAGAAGATAAAATTCCTGATGCAAGTGTAATATGGCAGAACAGAATAAGAAGATTCAACGGAACAGATATACCGAGACAGATATTTGAAAACATATTGATACAAGCGATAAAGCATAAGCTTGTAGACGGAAAGACACTTTATACAGACAGCACACATTTGAAAGCAAGTGCAAACAAGAATAAATACGTCGAAGAAACGGTAAAGGTAGAAGCGCAGGACTACATAAACGAATTAAATGAAGCCATAAACGAAGACAGAATAAAACACGGAAAGAAACCGCTGAAGTTTGATGAAACACCCAAGAATCCTGACAACGAAGATGATGAAGATTACTTCGACGACGATGATACACCTACTAAAACGATAAAGACGAGCACAACAGATCCCGAAAGCGGTTTTATGCACAGAGACGGTAAACCCAAAGGCTTTTTCTATCTCGACCACAGAACAGTAGACTCAAAATGCAATATCATAACAGATACTTATGTTACTCCCGGAAATGTAAATGATGTGAAACCGTACATAAGCAGATTAAAATATCAAATAGAAACATTTGGTTTTAATGTTAAAGCGGTAGGACTTGATGCAGGATACAATACTTCTGCAATGTGCAAAGCATTACTTGAAGATTTAAAAATACAGGCGGCAATGGGAAAAAGGAGAGGATGTCAACAAAAAGGAAAATACGGAAAATATAAATTCGCATATATCACCGAGTGGGATGTATACATCTGCCCTGAAAGAAATTATCTTGAATATGTAACTACAGATCGAAACGGTTACAGAGAATACAAATGCAAAAATGGCAGATGTGCAAATTGTCCGAGACGAGGTGAATGTTTAAGTGAAAAACAAAAGACAAAGAGCCTTCGCCGCCATGTATGGGAAGATTACCGTGATGCAGTATATGCGTTCACGCATACGGAAGAAGGCAAGGAAATATATGCCAAACGAAAAGAGAAAATTGAGCGTAGTTTTGCAGAATCAAAAGAGCTGCATGGACTACGCTATTGTCGCATGCGCGGAATTGCGAAAGCGGCTGAACAATGCCTGCTTACCGCTGCGGTGCAGAATATGAAAAAAATTGCAAACATCCTCTGGAAAAGGAGCTTGCATTTTTGTTTGTTTTCTTTCAAATTCTTTTTTATACAACACAAACCCGCCTGAAATAGACGGGTTTGTCAGTAGTCTGAGCCTTTGCCATCAGCAAAGGCTCTTTTTATATATTGCCAAAGAAAATATATGCCCCGCCCCGCACGCGAACTGCGGGGGATGGAGAATAGTTATAAAACTGAATTGAATTTGATTTTATAAATGTTATATTTTCTCAAATGACTCAACATTCAAAACGAACATTACAGCACTGCCGAGATTTTCTTCATCAGCATCTTTGCCGTAGCCGAAGGCAGATGCCATCGGCGCCACCTGTTTTGTACCGACACACGTTTTTGAAAGGACCTCTTTTATTTCAGGTATTCTTTCTTCATTTGTGCCGATAAGGAGCGTTGTATTTCCCGACGAGAGAAATGCGCCTGTTGTGGCAAGCTTTGTTATGAAAAATCCCTTTTTTGTGAGGGCAGATACTGCCTCTGTGCTGTCGTCATTTTGTATTATTATAAGAACAAGCTTCATTTTATCCTCTTTACAGAACTGTCTTTTATTCAACCGTTACCGATTTTGCAAGATTTCTCGGCTTATCCGGATCCAGATTCTTGATTATTGTCACACAGTATGCAAAATACTGGAATCTTGGTGCGACGGAAAACGGTGCGAACAGATCATTTGATATACGGCAAGGTATGAGGTCATAATTTTTATCCTTACAAAGTCCCTCTTTGCAAAGTGCGATGACCGAGCCGCCGCGTGCCGCCGCTTCCTCAATATTACCTATAGATTTCAGATACAGCTTTTCATCGGTGACGATAGCAAACACTCCGACACCTTCTGTAATAAGTGAGATCGTACCGTGCTTAAGCTCACCCGACGGGTACGCTTCGCTGTGTATATACGAAATTTCCTTCAGCTTGAGTGATGCCTCACTGCAAAGCACGCTGTCGAGTCCGCGTCCGATATAGAACATATCACGGCAGTCAGCATACTTTTCGGCAATTCTGTTTATCGTTATCTTATCCGTATCGGAAAGCTTTGCTTCATTACATACACTGCTCAAAAGCTCTCCGCACAGCCCTCTTACCTCATCTTCCGTAAGCGTACCTTTTACAAGACTCATTTTCAAAACTATGAGGTACAGTGCGGCAAGCTGTGTCACATATGCCTTTGAACTTGCAACGGCGATCTCGCTTCCTGCGTGGGTCAAAATAACACCGTCACATTCCTCAACCGCAGTCGATGTAGGTACATTTACAACACCGAGTGTATATGCACCCTGAGCCTTGCACATACGGATACACGCAAGCGTGTCTGCCGTCTCACCCGACTGTGTAATAAAGATAACCGCATCGTCCTTATTGAGCTTATGTCCCGAATATCTGTATTCGGATGCGATATATATATCGCCCTCAACCCCTGTAAGACGTCTTGAAATATGCTCACACACGAGTCCTGCGTGATAAGCCGTTCCGCATCCTACAATGCGCAAGCGCTTCATATTTTTGAACACATCATCGTCAATGCCCTCAAAATAAGGCAGACCGTCCTTGATGTGCGCTTCGAGCGTGTTTTTAAGGACTGTCGGAATTTCCTCCATTTCCTTCAGCATATAATGCGGAAATCCGCATTTATCGGGTGCAGCAAATGATTTTTTGGGCTTAAGTGCTTCTTTTTCTATAACTTTACCGTCTTTATCAAAGAAAGAGATACCGTTTTTTGTTACCCTTGCAACATCACCGTCCGACAGTTTATAATACTCACCGAAGTCACACGCGGCAACATCGGAGCATGCGGCAAAGCCGCCGTCAGATGTACCGACAACAAGGGGACAACCGTTTCTTACCGCATAGAATACCTCAGGCTCATCGGAAAACATCACCAAAAACGCATAGGAGCCGACAAACTCACGGCAAGCGCTTGTGACGGTCAGAAGTCCGTCTCCGCATCTTTCATAAAGTTCATTAAACAGTGCACATGCACGCTCAGTATCCGTTGTGCTTTTGAACTGCACATTCGTCATTTCGCCGACAGAGACATAGTTTTCTATAATTCCGTTATGGACAAGAACTGTCTTTCCCACGGAATGAGGGTGGGCGTTTGTTTCAGTAACCTCACCGTGTGTTGCCCATCTTGTGTGGCCAATACCGCAAGTACCTGAAAGCTGTGCTTTGTCAAGGGCAGCCATAAGGTTTTCAAGCTTTCCTGTTTTCTTTACTATTTCTGTTTTTCCGTTACACAAAACGGCAACACCTGAGGAGTCATAGCCTCTGTATTCAAGCGCAAAAAGACCTCCTGTAACAACAGGGAGTGCATTGTTTTTTCCTGTATAACCTACAATTCCGCACATAATTATACACCTCGCTCAAAAAATTTATGACAGCTGCTCTCTTATAACGGACGCTATCATATTTGCGACCTCTGCAATGATCGCCTCATCCTCGCCCTCTGCCATTACACGGATAAGCGGTTCTGTACCGGACGGACGGACAACAACTCTTCCCGTCTTTCCGAGTGTACGTTTTGCGTTTTCAATAGCTTCCTTAACTTCTCTGTTGGTATAGAAGTGAAGCTTGCCTTCTGCAGATATTTTCAGGTTTATCATCACCTGAGGATATTTCGTCATTACACTTGCAAGAGTTGACAGCTTTTCTCCGCTTCTTTTCATATGCGCAAGAAGCTGAACGGCTGTAAGCTGACCGTCGCCCGTTGTCGCAAAGTCACGGAAGATGATGTGTCCCGACTGCTCACCGCCGAAATCATATTCCTCAAGGAGCATTTTTTCAAGAACAAATCTGTCACCGACCTTTGTGGAAACAAAATTCAGACCGTTTTGCTCACAGAACTTACCGAATCCGAAGTTTGTCATAACTGTGCCGACAACAGTGTTTTTATTGAGCTTTCCTCTGTTTTTAAGATCAACAGAGCATATCGCCATTATCATGTCGCCGTCAACGAGATTTCCTTTTTCGTCAACGCAAAGGCATCTGTCGGCGTCGCCGTCAAATGCAACACCCGCATCGAGTCCGTTCTCAACAACACATTTTGCAAGTGCTTCAATATGTGTAGAGCCGCAGTCACGGTTTATGTTTTCACCGTCGGGATCCTTGCAAAGGAATATACATTCAGCGCCGAGTGCGGTAAACAGCTTTTCGGCTGTCACCGATGCCGAGCCGTTTGCACAGTCAACAGCAATTTTAAGCCCGTCAAGAGAGTTAGGCACGGATGATTTTATGTGGTCGATATAATCCTTTACAGCATTGTAGCCCGTGTATATCTTACCGACAGCACCGCCTATCGGCAGCTCGGGCAGGTCATCCTCATCCTCGTCAAGCACCATGGATTCTATCTGCTCTTCTATCATATCGGGCAATTTGTAGCCATCGCCTGAAAACAGCTTGATTCCGTTAAATTCTGCAGGGTTGTGCGATGCGGAGATCATAACTCCCGCGTCAGCCTTATATTTTCCGACAAGATATGCCACCGCGGGTGTCGGCACAACGCCGAGGTTTATAACATCTGCCCCGTATGAGCAAAGTCCCGCCGTTACCGCACAGCTGAGCATATCCGATGACATTCTGGTGTCACTTCCCACAACAAATACAGGTCTTCTTCTTGTACCGTTAGACAGAACCGATGCTGCTGCCCTTCCTATATTGAGTGCAAGCTCACAGCTAAGCTCGGTGTTGGCAATGCCTCTTACACCGTCTGTTCCGAATAAACGTCCCATTTTAATTATATCCTTTCAAATTCAGTTTATTTTCTTTACAACGACATTTTTGCCGCTTTTGTAGATGCAATTTTCGGGAACAACACCCCTGACATTGCTTCTTGGATAAACGGTCGAATTACGTCCTATGACCGTGCCGGGATTAAGTACGCTGTTACAGCCGATCTCAACAAAATCGCCGACCATAGCTCCGAACTTTCGGAGCCCTGTTTCAATGCGTTCATCGCCGTCCTTGATAACGACATTTGTCTTATCGCTCTTGACATTTGAGCTGACAGCTCCTGCGCCGAGGTGCGATGAGTATCCGAGAATGGAGTCTCCTATGTAGTTGAAGTGCGGAACTGCGGTTTTATCAAACAGTATACAGTTTTTCAGCTCCGTTGAGTTTCCCACAACACAGTCCTTGCCGACTATAACAGAACCGCGTATGTAGGCGCAGTGTCTTATCTCTGCACCCTCATAAATAACAGTCGGGCCGGCAATACACGCCGTGGGGGCTACCTTTGCTTTTCTTGATATCCATACACCCTCGGCGGGAGAATAAAATTCATCATCTGACAGTGTACAGATAAGATCCTTTATATAGTCTTTTATATGGGGGAGCGCCTCGTATGGATATTCAAATCCCGCAAGAAATTCAGATGCCGCAGTATGAGAAAGGTCAAATAAATCTCTGGTTTTAAACATACATTCCTCCGTTTTATTTATTGAACAAAGCTCTTTTTGTAAGCTTTGCGAAATGACTCGCCGTGCCGTACAATACACGCGCAAAGCTTTGTCTTTCGTAGTATACCTCATCGCACTCGTATTCGCCGTGAAGATATTTTTGTATCGTTCCCGTGTAGATCCTGTAATGCTCCAGCGCTTTTTCAAGATCGTCCACGGTGTATACACCCTTCATTTCAAGGATGTGCGCAACAAATTCCGCACTCGTGTACGCATCCTTTATTTTCTTTTTTTTGCCCATTGACGATGCCATATCACCAAAAG
>JAZNEN010000102.1:0-2934 GCA_045588615.1 Eubacteriales bacterium | reverse complement strand
CAGGGGTAATATCAAAGCTGACATATCCGACACCGTTAAGAGTCATATCGGAAAGTGTACGGCATATTCCTCTGTATTCGTAAAGATCAGAATTGTATGTTACGCAGTACAGGTGTTTTCCGTCTTCTTCATCTTTTACCGAAACTGAATACGCATTGTCTGAAGGATAAAAACCGCAGACACCTTCGCTGAAATCAAAAATATGAAGTGTTTTTCTGCCTGAAACTTTTTCGGAAATCCCCGACAGAATTATGCGCTTTTCCTGATTTGAGTTGTGATTATCGATAATATCCGAATAAAATCCACCTATAATGTCGGTATATTCAGATGTGTATATCGAAGATGAGGCTGTATCTATATACTTGAAGATCTCATAAATTTCCTTTTGCTTGTCAGCGAACTGGAACGTATCTTCTCGCCTTGTGTAAAGACCTGAATTAGGACACTCATCTGTTTTTAAATCGACATGAGAAGAATAGATAAATGCATCTATAAGCGGATCTGCCTCTGCTTTGTAATAGGCAAGCGCATAAGCTGCTGCCTGCTTTTTTTGCGCTTCTGTGCCGTTATCACCGCCTGTTATTGCACAGCCCGATACAGTAAGACGGCGTGATGTTTCGTCTTGCGAAAATTCACCGCTGTTTATAAAATCTGTAAGGACTCCTACATTTTTCATCGTTACATACGGTGTATCAAAAGATGCTGTAACGCTTTCTTTCCAAAATTCACTGTTCGACCTGTCCACACTGTCAAGCTCCGCACACAGCGACCACGGTATTTTTCCTTCAGCTTTTATACGTGAATTGAACAGTGAAAGAAAATCGTGCGCTGTATAATCAAGCGAAAAGTCGGGTGAAGTATCACGCGAAGGGAAATTGAAGCAACCGTCAACCGATGTGTACAAGACAGCGTTTGAATATGTTGAACTTATAGCGGCATAAGCGGTTCTGAATACCTTGCAGTAATCATCTGTGTAATCGGTAAGTGACATTTGTCCTGCAAAGTTACCGCGTCTGTTTGAATTAACGGTGTTTCCTATTATATAATTTCCAATAAAACCGTATTTTCCGTCTTTTACCGTGTAACGGGAAGCGATAAATTTAAGTGCGGCATAATAATACTCCGTTGCTTTTTCAACATCCGGGTTTACAGCGTAATATTTTGCATCTGTCATTTCCGTTGTATAATAAAGCTTTTTGGCGCTTTCTGAAGTTGTACCCGCAGGCGGTGTCAATACTATCTGTGCGTATACATTTATGTCACTGTCGGTCAGGACTTTTATTTTGTGATCGAGCGTATTGATATATGTGTTATTGAAAAAATATGATTTTCCGTCGATATTCATCATGTGTGAAGAATTGGGATCGTCGGAGATCATTTCATTTAATGCAATATCAATAATCGTATGGGATATTCCGAGCTGTTGAGCATCGCTCATAAGTCTTACACTAAGCCCTTTTTTTGAAAACGGTGTCGGCAATTCCTGTGTGTGTGAAGCTATAACTTCACAATTCGTGATGTATCCGCCTTCGTTTACAGGTGTATAAATGCCTTCTTCATACGAGCAAACAGTGTACTCTGAATAAAGGTATTTACTGTTTTCAAATTTAACGGTAATTTCATTTGCCCCGCTGTTTAATTTTCCAAGCGGTTTTGAAGCTCCGTCGGGAGATGTAAGAACGAGATAACAGTCATCATTCGGAGATGTGCAGAAAATATTTACTTCTTTACCGTCGTCTGACAAAAGAACCGTTATTCCGCCCTCTGCCCATGCAGTGTCTGCAAAGGCAATTACGGAAGAGGGAAGAATAACGGTTAACAAAAGTATCAAGGACGGGATGGATTTCAACCTGTCGATGAATTTCATTTTACTGTGCGGCTTTTACGATAGTTGTGAAGTCTGCAACCTTGAGGGAAGCACCGCCGATAAGACCGCCGTCAACGTCGGACATCGCAAGAAGATCAGCAGCGTTTGCGGCATTCATAGAACCGCCGTACTGAATTGTAAGATCATCAGCTGCAGCCTTGTCGTAAAGCCCTGCGACAACATCACGGATGATAGCGCAAACTTCATTTGCCTGTTCAGTTGTTGCAACCTTGCCTGTACCGATAGCCCATACGGGTTCGTATGCGATTATAACCTTTGAAAGGTCTTCCTTCTGAATACCTGCAAGTGCCTTCTTTGTCTGAATGGAAACGATCTCAGCTGTGATACCGCTTTCGCGCATTTCAAGTGTTTCACCGACACAGATGATAGCTGTAAGACCGGATGCTATAGCAGCCTTTGCGCGGAGATTTACAGTTTCGTCTGTTTCGCCAAAATACTGACGGCGTTCGCTGTGTCCTACTATTGCGTACTTAACACCGCATTCAACAAGCATTTCTGCGCTTATTTCGCCTGTGTAAGCACCCTTGGGTTCAAAGTGCACGTTCTCAGCGCCGATAGCGATGTTTGTACCCTTTGCGGCTTCAACTGCCGCAGGAATGTTAACAAAAGGTACGCAAAGAACGATGTCAGCTTTATTATAAGCGGCAACCTCGGGAGCCAGCGCCTTTATAAATTCAGTTGTTTTGGAAGGTGTCATATTCATCTTCCAGTTTCCTGCAATAACTGTTTTTCTCATGATCACACCAACACTTTCTTATTATTTGTCCTGCAGGCAGGCAATACCGGGAAGAACAAGACCTTCAAGGAATTCAAGAGATGCGCCGCCGCCTGTGGAAATGTGTGTTACCTTGTCAGCAAAGCCGAGCTTTTCAATAGCCGCCGCAGAGTCGCCGCCGCCGATGATGGAGATAGCACCGCTGTCAGCAACTGCCTGAGCAACACTGCGTGTACCCGAAGCGAATTTTTCCCATTCGGAAACGCCCATAGGACCGTTCCAGATAACTGTTGCAGCATCCTTGATAGCGTCAGCGAATATCTTTTCTGTC
>JAZNEN010000101.1:0-1821 GCA_045588615.1 Eubacteriales bacterium | reverse complement strand
GGCACTATATTCTGCGCTCGGTATACTGCAAGGCTTTGGGAATGAAGTTGCACCTTTCCATCGGGATTGTTCAACGCGATATAATTGCTGCCGATGATTATTTTCAAACCCATTATATAAAGGAAATCACCGGGCACAAGTTTACGGCTTTTTACTCTGAATCCGTTCACATAAGTGCCGTTTCGACTGTCCGTGTCCGTAACTGTCCAGCTGTTTCCATTGAAACCAAGAACTGCATGTTGACCCGAAACATATCGGTTATCATAGAATATATTGTTGTTTCCCGCCCTGCCGATAGTGAAGCTGTCGCTTTTCGTCGCAACGACTTTTGTTAAAGTTTGTCGGCTTTCATCCATGTCCTCCACGAAAAGAATCACCTTCTCGTCAGAATCATGGATTTTCAAATTGAGAAAACTGTTGGGCGAAAGCGCATAGCTTTCTACCGCAACGTTTTCGCTGTTTAAAATGGAAACCTTTTTATTAGATTTAAGATGCCATGCACCGTCAACCGCTTCTATGCTTATCAACTGACGCAGAGCACCGTCTTTATCCAAATCTGTCAGCCAATACTGACCTTTGGTTTTTTTCGGCAGAGTCACACTGAACATCTGCGAAGTTTTTATAAGATTTACTATCATTTTCTTGTCCTAAATTTGAAAATAAATTTATTTTATGTTCTGTTGCAGCTTTACAAATATAGCGTTATTGCAATTCCCAACAATCGCTGCCGTTGCTTGTTATGTAACACTTTCCGGATTCACTTCTGAATGCCACATAATCCTCATCCACAGAAACTACTCTGGTATAGCCATTGTAAGCGCTTTGAATTTGCCGTTCAGAGCCCTCATAATAAAACAAATAACGCTCATTACCTTCCATATCGGTAATATGTAAATTGCCGCGGCTGTCCGAATACCAGAATTCGCCGTTATGAATGGCAAATCCGTTCGGATCAGGAAAAGCACATTCAACGAAGTTGTAATATTCATGCTTATAAATACCCCATGTTCCGTTGTAAAACCCTTCTAAATATAGGGTTCCGTCATACATGCAAGAACTCCAAATAGACTCAAAGTCGTTGGTTTTATAGCAAGAGAAATAATCTCTGTAGTCTGCTTTTTCTTCCCATGCGATACAATGTAAATCTCCGTCATCATACAAATATATAATATCACGGCTGTAATCCATTGCTATAACTTCGTCTACTTCCTCTACGTCCATTGAATCCGGATTCCTCGGGTCAAAACATACAAATCCCGAATCTATCACAGCATATAAGTAACCCTCGTGATAAAACAAGCGTCCGTCACCACTTACAAGATCTTCCGCAAGTATCTGGTAATAGTCGCTTCCGTCTTCAATAGTCTCGATAAGATTTATCACACCTATCGAACACGATGCCGAAAACCCATAACTAAAGAACACGTATCCGTCGATAACGCAAAGTGATTTCACATAGTCTCCCGCTTCTTCCACTTCCCACACTTTGATGCCTTCTGTCCAAACCTCGTCTCGCCAATATATAGCGCTTCCGTCTGACGAAATATAAACATAATCGCCGTTATACTCATGAACATCAACGCTTTGCTTCGTCGAGTATCCCGCCGAACCGTATCCTGTTAGGTTCGCAAAAAAATCTTTTGGCGTTCCTGCCGTTTCGTTGCAAACGAAACAGGTTGAAGGCGACGTATATGTTGCAGGCATCCAGACGTGTCCCGAAGCGTCAACCGTTCTCGTTTGCGTATCACCGCAAGCCGTGCAGGTTCGCTGCTCGGTGCCCAGACTTGTACAGGTTGCATCCTCCAACAATTCCCAATAACC
>JAZNEN010000100.1:0-8096 GCA_045588615.1 Eubacteriales bacterium | reverse complement strand
GAGAACCGTCACGATATAATCCAGACGATACAGTTCCTCTCAAAAGAGCCGCTTTGCGCCTTCTGCAGAGGTATTCAGGCAGGCTCGCCCGTTGATGCATACGTTACACCCGAGCCGTGGGACATGCCGGGCTACAGCGATCAGGTAATTATGGCGGCAGGCACATTTGTTTCGGGAGCCTCCATTGAGCTTTCGGCAGATGCACCCATAAGAGAGCCGTACACGGCATTTTTCCAGGGCGGACTTACTTACGAATCCGGTAAATACGGCATAATGACCTCAGCTGAATATCTTTTAAAGGAGCTGGAAAAATAATGAAAAAGCCTTTGATCGCAATTTTCGGCTCACTTGAAAACGGATATGATATGGTGCGTATTCACTACGCAAAAGCGATAACACACCACGGCGGTGTGCCGTTTTTGGTCACGATGTATCAAACAGAGGAAAACTTAAAGCAGCTTATCGAGCTTTCAGACGGCTTTATGTTTGCAGGCGGTATTGACGTTGACCCGAGGGCATACGGAGAAGAGCCGATAAACGATACGGTGGACACTTGTCCCGACCGTGATAAGCTCGAATTTGAAGCTCTGCCCCTGATCCTCGAAACAAAAAAGCCGATACTTTCAATCTGCAGAGGTATACAGTCGAATAACGTCGCCCTCGGCGGTACGCTTTATCAGGATATACCAACACAATGCCCCTCTGACATCGCCCACAGGCAAAAGGAAGTGGGCGAAATTGACACGCACGAGGTACGTATTGACAAATCCTCAAAGCTTTTTGAAATAATCGGCGAGGAAACGGTTAAAACCAACAGCTTCCACCATCAGTCGCTTAAAGACGTGGCAAAATCTTTCACAGTCACGGCAAAGTCGCCCGACGGAATAATTGAAGCCGTGGAGGATAAAGACCACCCGTATTTCATCGGTGTGCAGTGGCACCCCGAATTCACATACGGCACGTCAGACACATCGGCAAAACTTTTTAACTCTTTCATAAATGCGTGTACCTGACATATTATAAAGTTTAAAAACAAAGAAAATAAGAAAGGAGATACGGCGATGCCTCTAACATCAGCCGTGTTACGAACAATATGATAAGCGTTATAGTACCGGTATACAAAGTTGAACCCTTTTTAAAAAGGTGTCTGGATTCTATCGTTAATCAGACTTACCGTGATTTGGAAATAATTTTAGTTGATGATGGCTCTCCCGATTCTTGCGGCGATATATGCGACGAATATGCAAAAAGTGATTCACGCATAAAGGTAATCCACAAGGAAAACGGCGGACTTTCATCTGCACGAAACGCGGGTATAGATATCGCAACCGGTGAATACATTACATTCGTTGACAGCGATGACTGGATCGATCAGGAAATGTATGAAAAATTGCACGAAATAATCACGCAATACGACGCAGACATAGCCGAAGTCGGATTACGCTTTTATCGGCCTTGGAAACCCGAACGCTTATTTTTAGGTGGCAATAATACGAAAAGCATACAAGTTTTTAACAATGCACAGGCATTGGAGCAATTATATTTCGGATCGCAACTCCACGCAGTTATTGCTATAAACGTTTATGTCAAACTGTACAGAGCTGACCTTTTTAAAGAAATACGTTTTATGAATGGATTTATTCATGAGGATGTTGAATTCACCCCAAGAATATTGTTTGCAGCAAATAAAATCGTAAAATACGATTATGATTATTACAATTATAACATCCATTTGGGATCAGATTCGATTTCTGCAATGGGTCCTTCACTTTTTAAAATGAAATCCGGACTCGAAGCCAAAAAGCGAATATATAGGTTTTTCAAAGAACATCCACTTGAAAGAATTTCTGAATATACACTTACAGCATACGCCGAAACGATTATGAGTACATATTACGAAGCAAATAAGAGAAAAGACAACGAAGCAGCTGAATTCAAAAAGCCCCTGCCGAAGCAATACAATGAACTGTATCCATCATTAAATCTAAAACCTATTTTTTCTCGTAAGCTTTTGTTTAGACTTTTCCGTATATCTCCAAAGCTTTTCTGCTTCGTAAAGAATTTTGCGAAGAAAACAAAGCTCATTAAATAAGCCGTAATAAGGAAATACAAAAATGAAATTTAAAATTTTAGTAAAATTGATTGAAAAATTACTCGGTGTAGCAGATGACGGGGAAAGTCCCCGCGCCGATGTATTTTTACCCGATAAACTGCTTGCGATGTCTCTTGTATTTATACTTGTCGGTATCGGCTGCGGTGTTTATGCTGCATTCAATTTTGCAGTATGGGCTGTTATCGGCTGTGCTGTGGGCTTCATCCTCGGAATTTTTGCTATGCTTTCCTGGAAAAATCAGCGCATTTACGTCATTTCTGAAGAACAGTTTAAATACACAACATTGTTCGGAAAAACATATACATATTCTTTTTCCGATATTCAGGGCTTCAGAAAAAATAATGATTCTTTGACCATTTTTGTCGCAGGCAAAAAGGTACATATAGAATCAATGGCACTCATCAGCGAAAGATTTATAACACTTGTTGATAAAGCATTGGAGAAAAACGGTTGAATACAAATAAGGGATGTGTATTATCACATACATTGTTTCAACGACAAGTTATATACGAAAGAATAATCTATATCATAGATTGAGTTTATAAAAATTCAAACAAAAAAGCGGTCAATGACCGCTTTTTTTGTATCATTTAGACGTTATACAACAGCAAAATTCAAAAGTTGCTACGAGGATATGGAGTTTTTACATCGGTAAGTCCTAAAATATAATCGACAGATACGTTATAGAAAATTGCAATTTTCACAAGCGTTTCAATCGGTATTTGTCTTTTCCCGTTTTCATACTGTGAATATGTGTTTTGCTTTACGTGTAAAAATTCTGCCATTTGAATTTGCGATATGTCGGAATCTTCTCTCAAATCTTTAAGCCGCATAAAAATTCCCCTTTTTTGTTCAATTATATATATCGCAAAACGAGATGTTGACAATTATCTCGTTTTGTGATATATTTTTGAAAGAGAGACATTTTTCGAATTGTAATACGAATAACGGCGAGAAGAGAAAAATATAATGAAAAACATTTTATTAAAACACATACCTGCTTTGATATTTATTATCGGTATACTTACCGGATGCAATGGCGAAATCATTGGTAATAATTATAGTTTCTCCTATGTAACAACAGAAAAATATGCGCTCAATTCACAGAAAAAAGGAAATTATCACGGTCAGGTTTATACAGGCGGTTCATACAGCAAAAAATACCATTATGAAGCACAATGTACGGAAATTTAACAGACATTGACATCAAGTAAAAAGTATAGTATAATAGCATCAACACGAGGTGGTAATATGAAGATCAAATTTCTATTTACGGCGCTGTTATATTCTGCGGTTATAAGTTTTGTTGCTAACTGCTTTGTTTTTGTCAGGCAAATTCCGCAAGCACTTTTTTTAATCGTTCCCGTTTTTCTTCTGACGAATATGTTTGCGGGAATTTTTACTTTGAAAACTGCCCTTGGGCAAAGCAGGCGGCAGCTCGTACTGCGACAAAGGTATTGCAAAAGCTGAAATTCACTTCAAAACATTGACATTAAAACATAGGAGGCACGGTAAAATGAAAAAAACAATATTATCAATTTTTGTTATAACACTGACGATCATTTTGTGCGGTTGTAATAGATCACCGGAGGCGAATCTTTTAAATATAGCAGGAATGGAATTTAGTTCGCAAATAGAAATGATAGAAAAATGCTTATCTGTTGATCTTGATGATTTAACAGATGATTTTATAGAAACGATATATTCAAAAACGGATCCCGAGGGCAATAGTTTGAGTATTAAATTCATTTCGCTTGAAGGCGCAGGAGACCTCGTTGAACAAAAAATCAAAGAATCAGATCGGTGGTCGGCATTACCGCTGAATGATGCTGTTGATAAATTATTAGCATCAGCCGGTGCATACGAGCAATATGACTTTGAAAGCACAAACGGTTATTTTACTGTGAGCGGTGTTTTACCATACGGAGAAGATTTTGATTTTGATCAAAACAATATCGGTGAATGGAAAATATATGAAATAGGCATCTGGGATTCTTCCGACGAAACGCTCTATTTTATTTCAATAAACAAACAATAAACAAAAAGCGTGGCTGCGGTAAATTTTTTGACGCCAACGCCCATTATATATCCCTCTGCTGCTGTCAATACAGGGCACAGTAATTTTGCAAAAAAAATATTTACATTAAATCTGCGATGTGGTATAATGAAATAAAGCGAGGTGGAATATAATGACATATAGCATTGATGAATTATATAATCTATTAATGTGGGATAATCAATTATCTGATGAAGAAAACAAAATCAAGACACAAAAAGGAATTGAGGCAGCCAAGCAAATAAAGAATCTCTTTCCCTTTATGCAACCAATTATCGTTCCCCCTGAAAAAAGCAAAATGATTTGGGAACCATGTGCCAAGGTTGTTGCTATGCGAAGCGATAAAGAATTAGAGCCGTTTATGTTTAATCTCTTAGAATGGATACAGGATCTCAATTGGCCCGGTGCGATGATAATTTATGATAGACTAACTCAAATTCCTTACAACATCATCGAATTTGCATTTATGCATTCTCGCAAAGAAGCAGAACAAACAAATGATTCGTGTTGGCTGAATGTGCTCAATAATTTATATGAAGATATAATGAAAAAGGCTTGACCGGTCGTTGGTCAAGCCTTTTGTCAAAGAATAGAGCATATCCAATATATAACACCGTAAATTACGCTTGCGACAACTCCGTAGACGATAACAGGACCGGCAACGGTGAACATTTTCGCACCCACGCCGAGGACAAACCCTTCTGCTTGTGGTCAAGTAGGACCCATTAATTTGCAAAAATATTTACAATAAATCAGTGGTGTGATATAATGAAATAAAGAGAGGTGGAATTATGACAAACCGACAAATTATGCTAAATGCATTAAAAAAACATACATTTCCGATTCTTCTAGAATTAGGTTTTACAGGAAAATATCCCAACTTCAGACGCAACCTTGATAATTGCATTGAATTAATTTCTTTCCAAACAAATAAATGGGGCGGATCTTTCACTATAGAGGTATCTGCTATCTTCCCAAACGGTAAAAATAAGAATTATGAACTATATGAGGGAGTGACTGAGGAGACCTTTGGTGTAGAAGCAACAAACCACCGCTACAGATTGCCAGGTATGTATGACGGATGGTTTTATTATAGGGATATCTATCGTAAGCGCACTTTACTCTTCGGTAATATATATCGTGATGTTTCAGAAAAAGAGGCAGCCGATTTTACACCGTCTAATGGATTTAAACTAGTCCAGAAATTCAATGAAGATACCTCAGTTCAAATATGCAAAGAAATTAACATTCAATTCAAAAAAGCGCAGAAATGGCTTTCTGATTTTGAAAGCAAGAATGGAAAATGACACATCATTTAAGGCTTGACCGATCGTTGGTCAAGCCTTTTGTCAAAGAATAGAGCATATCCAATAAACAACACCGTAAATTACGCTTGCGACAACTCCGTAGACGATAACAGGACCGGCAACGGTGAACATTTTCGCACCCACGCCCATTATATACCCCTCGCTTTTTGTATCAAGTGCGGGAGAGGTCATTGCATTTGAAAAGCCCGTTATCGGCACAAGCGTGCCGGCCCCTGCGTGCTTTGCAATTTTGTCAAAAATACCAAGTGATGTAAGAAGTGCCGCCATAAAAATAAGCGTTACAGACACAAGCGTTGACGCTGTTTTTTCATCCATAAAATTCTTGTATACATCAAAAAAACCTTCACCGAGGACACATATAAGTCCTCCCGAAATAAAAGCAAGCGTGCAATTTTTACCCGACTTTGATTTTGCCGCCCTTGCCTTTGCGTATGTTCTGTAATCCTTTTTACTTTCAAACATAAACATCCTCCGAATAATAATATGTATTTATTATTTATATTTGCACTTATTATATACGCAGGGAGATTGACTTTTTGCGTGCATTGGTGTAAAATAGAGGTATAAAATAAAATATAAGGATATTAAAAATGAAAAGATATTCCGTAAATTTAGACATAGACAAGAATTTTTATCATCCCGATGTCGATCTTCATCACAGAACTATTTGCCTTTTTGCAAATGAGTTTTCGGGTGAATGTGAAAACCTGAAATTTTATAATGACGGTCTGACTCTTGACGGTGCTGACGTGGGTATATTTATTTCAGATGAAATAGAAACGGACGCATTCGACGTTATGACCGCATCCTGGAACGCACGCACATACGGCGGTACTGTAAAGATATCCGCAAGTGTTGACGGTGAAAGCTGGTTTACCTGGGGCGTTTGGTCAAGTGAAAAAGGCACTTCAAGATCCGAAAGCAGTGTCGGCATCGGCGGCAAAATGGAAACCGACATTCTTACATTTGACGAAAAGCACACAAAATTCAGATTTAAAATTGAAATTACAAAGGGTGAAAAATCCCCTGTTTTATATTCCGTTTGCTTTGCAAGAAACACGGAAAACGGCAAATTGCCGAAAACAGAGCAGTTCATAGCGCACAATAAGATTCCCGTAAGAATTCAGGGAACAGTTCCTGTGATAGGTCACAGAATATGCTCCCCCACTTCCCTTTCAATGGCGCTTGACCGCGTTGATTACAGCATCAGTATGGAAGAAACAGCCGAAAAGGTTTTTGACTACGGCGACAATATTTACGGCAACTGGTCGTTTAACACATCTTTCCCCGGTGAGCTTGGATTCCATTCATTTCTTGATTTTTATGACGGCGATGCTTTGAAATATTCTCTTTCACAGGGTTTCCCCGTTGCCTGCTCCATTAAAGTTGCCGAAGGAATGCTTACAAAAAGCGGTTACCCCGAAAGAAAAACAAACGGACATCTTTTGCTTGTCACGGGTTTTGTAACGAAAAACGGCGACGATTGGCTTTATATAAACGATCCCGCAGTACCAAGCGGAAAAATAACCGTGCTTTTGTCGGAATTTATGGAAATATGGCGCTACGGTGCGGCTTACATCGTGCAACCGAAGCCCGAAAGATATGTGAGGTATCTTTGCCACGGACGTGAGGATGAAATGCCCGTAATTGCCGACATTGTCGATAAGACTCACGTAAACAGAAGATACGAAAGAGGTGCAGTCGGTGCAAAATACATCGTCATTCACAACACCGACAACTGGCGTGAAGGCGCGGGGGCAAAGGCTCATTCTTCTTACCTTAAAAACTTCAAGCAGGGTGACAGACCTCTCGGCTGGCACTACACGGTAGACGACGAGGCAATATACAAATCCCTGCCGGAGGAAGAAGCAGGCTACCACGCAGGCGACGGCGGTGAGGGCGAAGGAAACCTTTACGGCATCGGCATTGAAATTTGCTTGAACAAGCAGCCGCGAGGCGAAAAACCGTCGGAAGCCTTTATAAAAGCCGTTAAAAACGCGGCTGTGCTTGCCGCTGAGCTTATGAAGAAATATGACCTGCCGATCGAAGCAGTACGTCAGCACAACTCATTTTCAGGCAAGAACTGCCCGTCCTGTATGCGTGAAAACGATATGTGGGATGATTTTATAAATGATGTTCTGTCGCACTATAATTCGATAGAAGACACAATACTTTAATTAAAGGAGAAAATATGCTTCATATAGGATGTCACCTTTCATCATCCGCAGGATATGAAAATATGGTAAAAACAGCACTTTCAATAGGTGCTGATACGTTTCAGTTTTTCACAAGAAACCCCAGGGGAAGTAAATCAAAGGCCCCAGACTTTGATGATATGCGCCGTGCCACGGAGCTTATGAAGGCGAATAATTTTGCCCCCGCTGTTGCACATGCACCGTACACGCTCAACCCCGCTTCATCGAAGGAGGAAGTGCGTGCGTTTGCCTACGATATATTCCTTGATGACTTGAAAATTCTTGAAAATCTCCCCGGAAACTATTACAATTTCCACCCCGGCTCACACCTTGGTGACGGAAGCGTTGAGGGTGTAAAGCGCACAACGGATATACTCAACCGTGTTTTGACACCTGACTTACAC
>JAZNEN010000099.1:0-4755 GCA_045588615.1 Eubacteriales bacterium | reverse complement strand
CCTCCGAGATGGATGATAAAAACGGCACGGCAGCACCCGCACAAAGTCCTCCGACCATCACGGGCTTGGGGCGGTTTTGGGGCATAATACGGCGGTTTTCAAGTAAAGCCTTATACTCACCGTCGCATTTTATAAATTGTTTTAATAATTCCATATTTACCTGTTTTAATTAATTGTGCATCAAAATATAAAATAGATTTCCGCAGGAAATCTGCGCCACCCCCGGAGGGGGGGTCCGGGGTGGCGCTTGAAACACCCCGAATTAAATGAACGAAATTGGGAAAAACGGGTCGTCGTCACTTTGCAAAGCAAAGTGATTGCGTCTTGACCCATACATATTTATTTCAATCTGAACACCTTGACGGGCTTTATGGCACTTCCGCCATCAAACTCGGAAACCTTGCCGAGGGCAAAAAATCCGTCACCATCATAAAGGCGCACATAACTTCCGTCAGGATAATTTGTTTTTATCTTGCTTTGGTATATCTCCGCACCGTCACGGCATAATTTAAGCATAAAGCCGTCAAGTGTGCATACAGGGTATGATGCGAATACATCCTCCGTCGGATAAAGGCACGACAGCCTTTGTTCATACGTCATTTCTTCAAGCTGTTCGAGGGTATAGGCTTTGTCAAGCGAAAACTCACCGCAGACAGTACGTCGGAGCGATGCCATCACACCCCCGCAGCCGAGCTTTTTGCCGATATCGGCGCAAAGTGTGCGGATATAAGTCCCCTTTGAGCAGGTGACTTCAAGCGAATAATCGTTATTTCCGATATATTCAGCCGTAATTTTGTCAATATGTATCTGTCGGCTTTCACGTTCTATTTCAATTCCCCGACGTGCTAAATCAACGAGTTTTTCGCCGTTTACTTTAAGTGCTGAATACATCGGCGGTGTCTGCATTATATCACCTTCAAACGATGAAATCACACGAAAAACCTCGCCACAGTCGGGAATTTCATCGGAAACTGATAAAACAGTACCGCTTGTATCCTCTGTGTCGGTGGTAATACCGAGCCTGAGTGTTGTTTTATAAGTTTTACTGTCGTATGTAAGATACTCAGCCGCTTTTGCCGCCCTGCCTATAAGTACGACAAGCACACCGGTCGCCATAGGATCAAGCGTACCGGTGTGTCCCGTTTTCTTTGTACCGTACAGTTTACGCATCTTGAACACGACATCGTGCGAGGTCATACCGCACACCTTGTCGATCGGGATTATTCCCTGAAATTCAGGTATCCCTGTGTTTTTTTCTGTACTCATATCAAATCTTTAAATATTGTTTTTCCTGCATATGAATATGCAAATTTTTCATATTCCTCACGGTCTCCGCAAAAGGCAAGCGGGGCTGTTATATACGCAAGCTGTTCATTTAAAATGTCACTTTCGCCCTTTTCAAGCCTTACAAATCCGTAACCGTATTCTTCTGCCTGTGATTCAACATCTTCATAAAGATAGTCGGAAATACTGAGGGGTTCGGGCATATTATTTTCGTCAACTTTAGCAAATTTGCGTGTATTTGACACGGTGTTTGCAAAGTCAAAGTCGAGTGCTTCGGGGTATGCAAGAGGTGTATTTTCCGTACACTCTTTTATTTTTTTAATATATTCCTTATTTGTGCCGCAGCAGCCGCCGAGGATACCTATACCGTTTTTGAGCGCTTCTGGAATGTAGGAAGCAAACTGCTCCACCGTCAGGTCAAATCCGCCGTCCTCCTTCGGAAGGCCTGCGTTGGGCTTTGCAATAAGCTCAATTCCCAGCGCCGCAGCATAGGGCGATGCCTTTTTAAGTATATCGATTATAAGGTCAGGCCCGAATGAGCAGTTAAGACCGAAGGCTGATATACCGCACTCGGCAAGCGTGATAAGCGAGGGTATTACCTCATCGCCGCACAGCGTTTTGCCGTTTTTGTCAACGGTAAGTGTTACAAACACGGGTTTATCTGTGACTTCCCCTACGGCTGTTACAGCCGCCTTTGCTTCAAGGGTGGATATGCAAGTTTCCGCTGTAAAAAAGTCCACAAAATGTTCAGCACCCATTACAGCCTGCTTATATTCCTCAACCGCAAACTCAAATGTGTCCTCTCCCATCGGATAGAACATTGCGCCGCACGGGGCAAGCGATGCACCGAGCAGTCTTTGCCCTGCACATTCACGGCTTACTTTTGATACCAGCATACAGATCTCTCTTGCTGAAAGCAAAACACCGTTTTCTTCAAGTATACGCGGTGTTGCGCCGAATGTGCAAGCGTACACAGCATCAGAACCTGCGTTGTAATAATCGCTCTGTATTTCGTGTATGGCTTCGGGATGGTCAAGCATCCAGGACTGGACATTTACACCTGCGGGAAGCCCTCTTTTTATAAGCTCCGTGCCTGTTGCACCGTCAAGCACAAAGGGAAGCTTAAAGGGAAATTTTTTTGTATTCATCTTAGACCCTTTTATATTTCGTTCCCGTGGGAGTATCCTCTAAAATGATACCCTGATCGGCAAGCTCTTTTCTTATGCTGTCGGCGAGGGCATAGTTCTTTGCCTTCTTCGCCTCAGCACGCTCTGCTATCTTTGCAAGTATTTCAGAGTCGTCGTCACCGCTTTCCTTCTTCTCGATACCGAGGAGCGTTGTAAGCTCACGCAGTACACCGTAAAGATATTCGGCACTTTCAAGACTCATGGGAGTCTTGCCGTTTACAAGGAGATTTGCGTCCTTCACAAGCTCAAATACAGCGGCAATACCGTCAGCTGTATTGAGGTCATCGTCCATCGCTGTTATAAACTGCTCACGGCGCTCGTCAGCAGTCTTCTTAACTGCTTCGTCAAGTGTTCCGCTTACTGCGTTCTTTATGTAGAACGAGAGGCTTTCCTCGCAGTTGTGAATACGGTCAAGCGCTGAAAGCGATGCTTCAAGCACCTCTGCCGAGTAGTTTACGGGCTTTCTGTAGTGAGCCGACAAAAGGAAGTATCTTATAACATCATATCCGTACTTTTCGGCAACGTCACGTACTGTAAAGAAGTTACCGAGGGATTTTGACATTTTTTCGTTGTCAACGGAGATAAATCCGTTGTGTAGCCAGAAGTTTGCGAACGTACATCCGCAAGCCGCTTCCGACTGTGCAATTTCATTTTCGTGGTGGGGGAATGCCAAGTCCTTACCGCCGCAGTGGATATCAATAGGCTGACCGAGGTATTTTCTTACCATAGCCGAGCATTCGATATGCCAGCCGGGGCGTCCCTTGCCCCAGGGGCTGTCCCAGGAAGGTTCGCCGGGCTTTGCCGCTTTCCACAGAGCAAAGTCAAGAGGATCCTTTTTCTGGTCGGACACGTCGATTCTTGCGCCTGCCTCAAGCTCATCGATAGGCATATGCGACAGCTTGCCGTATTCCTTGAACTTTTTGGGCTGGAAGTAAACATCTCCGCACGATTCATATGCATAACCTTTTTCTATAAGAACATTTACAATGTCGATTATGCTGTCGATGTTTTCCGTTGCCTTCGGGTGGATGGTCGCCTTTTTGATGCCGAGTCCTTCGGCATCAGTGAAATACTCTTTTATATACTTTTCGGCAACCTCTGTTGAGGTTATGCCCTCCTCGTTTGCCTTTTTGATTATTTTGTCGTCAACGTCGGTGAAGTTCTGTGCAAATGTTACCTTATAGCCTCTGTATTCGAGATATCTTCTGAGCATATCGAAAACAACAAAGCATCTTGCGTTTCCAATGTGGAAAAAGTTATATACCGTAGGTCCGCAGGCATACATTCTGACGTGGCCTTCTTCGATTGGCACAAGCTCCGCCTTTTCACCTGTCATTGTGTTAAAAAGTTTCATACAGTTAATCCTCTTTATTCTGTTCTTTCAGCTTCTTTTCAAGCTCTTCTATTCTTTCGGTAAGCTTTGCAATTTCCTGCGATACAGGGTCGGGAATGTGGATCTGGTCAAGGTCCTGCGCTTCGTTTTTCGGTTCTTTCTTTGCAACAGCCTTTGCGGGAATACCGACGGCTGTGGTGTTTTCGGGTACCTCGTGAAGTACAACGGCACCTGCAGCTATTTTTGAATTATCTCCGACCTTGAAAGGTCCCAGCACCTTTGCACCCGCACCTACCATGACATTGTTACCGAGGGTCGGGTGACGCTTTCCGACATCCTTACCCGTACCGCCGAGGGTAACGCCCTGATATATCGTGCAGTTATCGCCTATTTCAGCAGTTTCGCCTATTACAACGCCGCAGCCGTGGTCGATAAAAAGACCTTTTCCGATAGTCGCGCCCGGGTGTATTTCAATACCTGTTGCAAACTTTGCCGCCTGGCTTATCGCACGTGCGGCAAGCGGATGCTTTTTGTTTATTTTATGCGCCACACGGTGCGCCATTACTGCGTGAAGTCCGGAATACAGAAGTAATACCTCCGATTTACTTGTCGCCGCAGGGTCGCGCTCCATAATGGCTGTTATGTCGTCATTGA
This sequence comes from Eubacteriales bacterium, assembly GCA_045588615.1. Classification (GTDB taxonomy): domain Bacteria; phylum Bacillota; class Clostridia; order Oscillospirales; family CAG-272; genus RGIG7213. The sequence goes on along the minus strand of JAZNEN010000099.1, from coordinate 297 downwards.
CATCAAGTATGCAGTCTGCGATAAAATCGACAGCGTCAAGCGCAAAGTCGGCACGCTTTACCGCATCCTTCAGTATGTTTGTTTTCTTAGTTTGTTTTTTCACGTTCGTAAATTCCTTTATGCTGTAGGTAATACAAAACCGTTTTCGATAAGCCACAGAGGTGAAACAAATGTATCACCTACCGAAACTGCGGAAAATGTACGTTTGGAATTCTCACCGAAGCCGCTTCCGTCATTGGGAGCAAGCTCCTGCCCCTGTGCGACCTCGTCACCGACATTCACACCGTTTATATCAAG
>JAZNEN010000098.1:0-5999 GCA_045588615.1 Eubacteriales bacterium | reverse complement strand
TGGGCATTGTGAAGGGATGGTGCATAGCCTGCCACGTTCCGCTTTCTTCATCCCATTCAAAGAACGGGAACTCTGTGATCCAGAGGAAGTTGTAGCCATCTTCAATTATATCGAGCTGTTTTCCGACTGTAAGACGGAGTGCGCCCAAAACGGGAAGCGTTACTCTGTCCTTATCCGCAACGATAAGTGCAACGTCACCCTTTTCACAACCGAGTGCTTCCATTATCTTATCAAGCTCACCTTCTGCCATGAACTTACCGAATGAGCAGTTAGGCACATCGTCATTGTATCTTATATATGCAAGTCCTTTAGCGCCTATTCCTTTAGCCGCTTCTGTAAGCTTGTCTATTTCTTTTCTCGTAAGTCTGCCTGCAGCACCCTTTGCAACGATACCTCTTACAGATCCGCCATTAGCGCAAGCACCTGAGAATACGGAAAATCCGCTGTTTTTAACGATATCGGAAATATCAACGATTTCCATACCGAAACGTGTATCGGGCTTATCTGAACCAAATCTTGACATCGCCTCAGCATACGTCATTCTTGTTATGGGAAGGCTTATTTTTGTATCAAGCAACTGTGCAAAGACTCTTTCAATAAAGCCCTCTACCATTACCATTATGTCTTCTTCGTCAACGAAAGACATTTCAAGGTCTATCTGTGTAAATTCGGGCTGTCTGTCAGCACGCAGGTCTTCGTCACGGAAGCAACGTGCAAGCTGAATATATCTGTCAAAGCCCGACAGCATAAGAAGCTGTTTGTATATCTGAGGCGACTGAGGAAGTGCATATACCTTTCCGTGGTGGATTCTTGACGGAACGATATAGTCACGTGCACCTTCAGGCGTGGGCTTTATCATCATAGGTGTTTCGATTTCAAGGAAACCGTTTTCATAGAAATATTCTCTCGCTATCTTCGCTATCTCGTGTCTTACACGGATATTTTTCTGCAAGTGTGTACGGCGAAGATCGAGATATCTGTACTTGAGCAAAAGCTCATCACGTACATTAAGTCCTTCCTTTATTTCAAAAGGAGTTGTTTGTGCCGCAGAAAGAATTTTAAGCGACTTTACTTCAATTTCAACATCACCGTTTTTCAAAGTCTTATTGACAGCATCTCTCGTTCTGACAACGCCTCGTGCTGAAAGCACGTATTCGCTTCTTACGGAAAATGCCTTGTCAAATGTTTCTTTATCTGTATTTTCATCAAATGCGAGCTGTACAATTCCCTCTCTGTCACGAAGGTCAATGAATATGAGTGCGCCGAGGTCACGTCTGCGCTGTACCCAGCCGCAAACACATACTTCCTTGCCTATAAGCTCATTTGATATCTCGCCGCAGTAATTTGTTCTTTTATCCTGTACTGTAAATAATTCAGCCATTTTATTTTACTTCCTTATCTGTTTTTAAAAAAATCTGCAAGGGCAGATATTTCAACCTCTGTCTGCTCGCTTGTCGCCATGTTTTTAAGTATAGCCTTACCGTTTTCAATTTCATTATCACCGATGATAGCGGTAAATTCTGCGCCTGTTTTATCAGCATATTTCATCTGTGCCTTGAGACTTCTGCCGACAAGATCACATTCGGCATAAATGCCTGCATCACGGAGCTTGTTGACGATACCGAGCGCCTGGATCTGCGCATTTGTACCGAGAGATGCAATATAAAGCACAGGCTTCTTCTTTGAGGGGAGTTCTTTACCTGACATCTGAAGGGCGATTATAAGCCTTGAAAGACCCATTGCAAAGCCCACACCGGGAAGCTTCGGACCGCCTATTTCCTCAACAAGTCCGTCATATCTTCCGCCGCCGCCGAGCGCAAGACGGCGAATGTTTCCGTCTTTATCGGGCTCACCGGGGCCGATTATCTCGAATACAGTTCTTGTATAGTAGTCAAGCCCTCTTACGATGCCTGTATCGACTTTATATGTTATACCCATACTCTTAAGCGAATCCTCAACCGTCTTCATGTGAGATGTGCAGTTTTCACAAAGGTAATCAAGTGTTTTCGGTGCGTCCTTTGCGAGGTGTGCACATTCGGGATTCTTACAGTCAAGTATACGAAGCGGATTTGTTTTAAGTCTTGTTTTGCATGTATCGCAAAGTGTATCGTAATTTGCCGTATAGTAATCGGTCAGTGCCTTTTTGTAGTGAGGGCGGCACTCCTTGCAGCCTATTGAATTTATTTCAAGTGAATAGTCGGTTATACCAAGCGACTTTACATATGAATCTGCAAGTGCTATAACCGATGCATCGGATGCAGCGGATTCTGAACCGTAAAGCTCAACACCGTACTGATAAAACTCACGGTATCTGCCGGAAGCGGGTTTTTCGTATCTGAAGCAGCTTATAAGATAGTAGAGCTTCAAGGGCATCGCATCGGAGCATCTGCCGTTTTCAACGATACTGCGTGCAATAGATGCCGTACCCTCGGGGCGAAGCGTCATAGAACGGTTGTCTTTATCAAAAAATGTATACATTTCTTTTTGCACAACGTCAGTTGTGTCACCGACACCTCTTGCAAAAAGTTCTGTCTGTTCAAAAGTCGGAAATCTTATCTCACCGAAGCCGTGAGTGTTTGATATTTCCCTTGCCTTTTCTTCAACGTACTGCCAGAGGGGTGTATCCTCAGGCATTATATCCATTGTTCCTCTCGGTTTTATTATCATACTTTTTCTCCGAAATCTAATTATATTTTTCTTCTATAATATATACCACATTTTTTGGTATTTTTCAACCGCTTTGATGAAAAAAGTATGCAGTTAAAGTGCATTTATAAGCAAAATATTGATTTTTTCTATAAGCACAAATAAAATCTATTGACAAAATATACTGCTTGTGGTATACTGTGAAAAAATATTTATAGGGGAGCTGTAAAAGGCTGAGAGGAAGCGTAAGCTTCGACCCGATAACCTGATCCGGATAATGCCGGCGTAGGCTCATAGGTGTTGTTATATTGACCTTCTGGGTGTTGCGTGGCCGTTATTCGGACGCAACACCCTTTTTTGGAGGTTTTATGAAACAGTCAACAAGACGCCTTTGCGAAAGCGGTATATTTATAGCCCTTGCATCCGTCCTTTCGTTACTTAAAATTTTTGAATTTTCGTTTGGAGGAAGTATAACTATATTAAGTATGCTTCCGATCGTTCTTCTTTCATACCGTCACGGTGTAAAATGGGGACTTATGTGCGGATTTTCATACAGCATTATTCAAATGCTTTTGGGAGTCAACACAATTTCCGTATTTGTTTTACCCGGTGAAAGTCAGATGGTATGGTGGCGTGTTGTACTTATGTGCTTACTCGATTATGTACTAGCCTACACATCACTCGGTCTTGGCGGTGCTTTTTCAAAAAAAACACCTAAAAAGGCTCTTGTACTCGGTGTAATTCTCTCCCTCGGTGTTTGTTACGTATTCCACGTGCTTTCGGGCGCTTTATTTTTCGGAACGTATGCCGATTGGTTCTTTGGTGAGGTTATGGCAGGCGGTGTCGGCACATATATACTTGAAACATTCACGGGAGCGCCTCTTTATTTTCTGTATTCGTTAATTTATAACGGCTGTTACATGATACCTGAAATAATACTGACCGTGTTCGGTGCACTTGCCGTTTCAACAATACCCGCAATTAAAAAATGATTATAAAAAAAATCAAGGCTGATCAACATCCGCCTTGATTTTTTATTATATCAATTTGTGCCGAAATAATTTATTATACCGTCGTATATACCGAGCGCATAATCACCCGGATTTTCGTCCATATTCCGTGCTTCGCCCGCATTTGTGATAAAGCCCATTTCAAGCAAAAGTGCGGGCATTGCTGTTTTTCTCAAAACGTAAAGTCCGGGACGGGCAAACACTCCTCTCGGTTTTACACCGACAATGTACTGAAGCCATTTCAAAATACTTTCGGCAAGCGGTTTTGCCTTACTTGTCTGACTGTAAACGAATGCCTCACTTCCCGTTGCAGAAGAATTTGAAGAAGCGTTTGCGTGCAGGCTTATAAAGTAGTCAGCGCCCCATTCATTTGCCGCACGTGTTCTTGCTGAAAGCGATGTGGAATTGCTTGTGCCGAGTATTTCATCGGGTGAATTTCGTGATGTTATCGCCTCATATTCGGGATTTTTATTAAGCATATCACGAAGAATTATGCCTATTTTATAGGTGATGTCTGCCTCTTGCAGTCCGTTTCCCTCTGCACCCGAATTGGGATTTCTTGGATTATGTCCTTGGTCAATAAAAATTTTGATAGCCATAGTACTCTCCGTAAGTTTATTTTGTAATATCATATTCAAAATATCAAGAGGCGTGAATAAAAAACGTAACTTTTATATAAAAATCAAATTTGATGCTTTAAAATTTAATATGGTTATGATATAATACATATGGTTATACAAATATTTAAAGGAGGAGCTTATGGACCGTTTTAGACTCGTATCACCGTTTAAGCCCACAGGAGATCAACCCGAAGCAATTGAAAAACTGTCGCAGGGTGTAAAGGACGGATTGCCTGCACAGACACTTCTGGGTGTAACGGGCTCGGGTAAAACATTTACAATGGCGAATATTATTGAACGTGTTAATAAACCGACTCTTGTACTTGCGCACAATAAAACTCTTGCCGCACAGCTTTGTACTGAATTCCGTGAGTTTTTCCCCCACAATGCGGTTGAATATTTTATTTCCTATTATGATTATTTTCAGCCCGAGGCTTATATTCCGGGTAAAGATCTGTATAACGAGAAAGATTCGCTTGTAAACGATGAGATAGACAAGCTACGACACAGCGCAACGTCTGCCCTTTTTGAAAGACGTGACGTTATAATAGTCTCAAGCGTTTCGTGTATTTACTCCCTCGGCGATCCTGTTGAATACGAAAGCCTTGTGCTTGCAGTACGTCCCGGAATGATGATGGACAGAAATGAGTTTATTTCCAAGCTTCTTTCAATAAACTATGAGAGAAATGACATAAGTTTGACACGTGATAAATTCAGAGTGCGCGGCGACACAGTCGATGTTTTACCTGCCAATTCGGGAGAAAAAGCAATAAAGGTTGAATTTTTCGGCGATGAAATAGACAGAGTTTCTACATTCAACGTAATAACAGGCGAAATACTTGAATACTTGACGTATGCCGCAATATATCCTGCATCACACTATGCTGTATCAGACGAAAAACGCTTGGGGGCTTTAGCGCAGATATACGATGAAATGCAGGAGCGTGTTGAATTTTTCAAAGCGCAGGGTAAGCTTATAGAAGCACAGCGTATTGAAGAGCGGACAAAATACGACCTTGAAATGATAAAAGAGGTCGGTTACTGCTCAGGTGTTGAAAACTATTCCCGTATTTTTTCAGGACGTGAGCCCGGATCTACTCCGTTTTGTCTGCTTGATTATTTTCCCGATGATTATCTGATGTTTATAGATGAATCTCACGTAACACTTCCGCAGGTCAGAGGAATGAGCGGCGGCGACCGTGCAAGAAAGAAAAATCTTATTGATTTTGGATTCCGCCTGCCGTCGGCATACGATAACAGACCGCTTTATTTTGAAGAATTTGAATCTAAAATAAACAATGTAATATTTGTCAGCGCAACGCCGGGAAATTACGAAAAAGAACATTCTTTACAGACCGCCGAGCAGATCATAAGACCTACCGGACTTTGCGATCCGAAGATAATGATACGCCCTGTAAAGGGACAAGTGGACGACCTTATAGGTGAGATAAAACAGCGCGTAAAACGAAATGAACGTACACTTGTAACAACACTTACCACAAAAATGGCTGAAGACCTTACAGAATTTATCGAAAACACGGGAATTTCCGTAAGATATATTCACCACGAGGTCGAAACAATGGAGCGTAATGAGATCATACGTGATCTGCGTCTGGGTGTATTTGACGTTCTGGTAGGTATTAACCTCCTTCGTGAAGGTCTTGACATGCCCGAGGTTTCACTTGTAGCTATTCTTGATGCTGACAAAGAGGGTTTTTTGCGT
>JAZNEN010000097.1:0-3939 GCA_045588615.1 Eubacteriales bacterium | reverse complement strand
GTTTCCTATCTGTACCTTCATTTTACCGGAGATAACAATGTCAAACTCCTGACCCTCGTGAGTAGATGTTTTGATAGGCTTTTCGGCATCCTCAGCAGAATACGGCATTTCAACAAAGAACGGCTCTGCCGTTTTCTGTTTAAAAAGCGGTGCCATATTCAGATATTTAAAACCCTCACGGCGTGTGATGGGAAGTCCCTCTCCGCTTCTTGTGAGCGTATAATTTGAAAGAGTCGGACTTTCGCCTTTTATAAGATCCGTGGGATCAACACGGAGATGCTTTGCGCATTTATAAATAAAGGTAAAGCTGAAATCCTGTTCGCCTGCTTCGTACTTAAGATAGTTTTCAATCGTAACCCCTGTTTTTACCGCCATATCTTCGGCAGATATTCCCATTATCTCGCGCAACGTTTTTATTCGCTGTGCAACCTCTGAGAGCTGTGTTTTCAAATCTGTTTTTTCCATTTTCAATCTACCTTTCATAAAGATTTGATGATCGCTTTCTGCGTTCAAAGCGGCGTAAAAACAAAAAAACGCCTCAAAGTCCTTTAACGACTTTGAGACGGAATGATCCGCGGTACCACTCAATTTGCATAAATATGCCACTTCGGACTCATCACAAAGCCCTTTGCCTTAACGCGGCTTCACGTGAGAAGCTACTGTATTTCACCTCTCCCACTCAGAAATGATGTGGCATAATGAAATTAGTTCTATCGGCTTACACCAACCGCCGACTCTCTGCGAAAACCTTTTTCTGCCGTTTTCTTCACAGTGTTTACATGTGCGAATTATACACCACGAAAACAAATTTGTCAATACTTTTTCCTATTTTTTGTTGTATGATTTTGTAAAAAGATAATTAACACAAAACGATTTCCGAATTTCAACTATTCACCATATAAAAGGTATAAGTCTGTATTTTACACGTTTCTTATATTCGATATATCCTTCAAGACCGTTTTCTAAAACTTTTTCCTCGTTCTTTATTCTTATAACAAACAACGGTATGTACGGTAAAAAGCAAATGAGCGACCAAAAAGAACCAAGCACTATCGGAATGGATATAAACAGCCACAGTGTCACAGCATACATAGGATGGCGGATGATGCCGTAAAGTCCTGTATCAATTACCTTTTGACCTTTTTGAACCTCAACAGTTCTTGACAGATATGCGTTTTCACGCATCACCTCGGCATACAGTGCATAAGAAACAAGAAGTATGACAGATGCGGTAATTACAATCGGCGTGGGAACACTTGACCACGAAAAACGATAGTCAAGTCCTGCGATAACAAATCCGAAGATAAAAAGCACCCCCGACATGGCTACAACGCCCTTTTGTGTATTTTCCTTTTCCCGTGAATTCAGTCTTTTTTCAAGAAGTTCGGGGACTTTTATAAAAAGAACAACACCGAATATAAATATCGGAATGAACAGAAGCGATATAAAAAGCCAACCGTTTGAATAATCAAACGTCCCTGCGGGCAAAAACAACAGCGCTCCGACAAGAATAAGTCCGAAAATATATTTTGTAAGTGCACTTATCAAAAGCTTCATACTTCACCTCACTGTTTTTTCATTTGCTTTAAAAAGAAGAATACCGCCAGAAAAACAAGCGCGGCAGCATAGCCGAGTACCCAAAGTATATGCGGAAAAATACCACTGATACTTCCATTAATCACAGCTCGCTCAACTTCAACCGCGTGAACGAACGGAAGCGCATAAGCGATTTTTTTGAATGTTCCTCCAACAAGCTCAAGATCGAACCACACGCCTGACATCCATGCCGAAAAATTTGTAAGCAAAGCACCGCATATACCGCCGACCTGCTTGTCATTAAACACGCTTCCGCAAAGAAGTCCGAGTGAAATGTATAGCAAAGATATAGGAATTATAAACAAAACCGCATATAAAATGTTGATTGTAATATCAAGTCCTAAAATCACCGCCGTAACATAACAGACAATACACTGTATGACCGAAATGGGAATTATAGGGAATGTGTACCCAAATATAAAATCAGACGGTGTAAGCGGTGTTGTGTAAAGGCGCTGCAAAAATGAGCTTTTTCTGTCCTTTGAAATAAGTGTTGCCGAAAACAATGTCATAAACGAAAGACCAAAAATTGTAATACCCGGTGCCAGATGCTGTATTTCAAAAAGAGGCACCGGAATGTTTGCCTGTATTGCGCTTAAAAGCAAAATAACAACAAGCGGAAAACCGAGTCCGAATGCAAGATTTAAAGGATCGCGCAATATTTCCTTTACATTTCTTTGTGCAAATGTCAGCATTTTCATTTTGACGTCCCCTTTGCAATTTTGATAAAGGCTTGTTCAAAACTGTCTGTATCAGCAGTTTTCTTGATGTTATCAACAGTATCGCAAACAATAAGCTTACCCGATTTCATAATGGCAACACGATCTGAAAGCGCCTCAGCCTCTTCCATATAATGTGTTGTAAGAACGATCGTAACCTTTCCTTTTAAAAGTCTGATAATATCCCATAAATCGCTTCTTATAAGCACATCAAGACCAAGCGTAGGTTCATCAAGGAAAAGTATCTCGGGCTCGCTTATAAGCGCCATAGCAATACTCAATCTGCGTTTAAGACCTCCCGACAGCTTCCCTGCCTTTTTATTTTTTATATCTTCGAGTGACATAATGTTCAAAAGTTCACCTATTTTTTCACTTTTCTTATCCTTTGTAAAACCGTGCACACCGCACATAAACTCCAGATTTTCATAAACGGAAAGTGCTTCGGCAATTGCCGTTTCCTGAGGAGATACGGCAATAAAGGCTTTCACAGCATCTGCATCCCTGACGATGCTTTTACCGTTCAAAAAGGCATCACCGCTTGTCGGCTTTGCAAGGCATGACAGCATTTTTACAGTTGTCGTTTTACCTGCACCGTTTACACCTAGTAGTGACAGCAGCTCACCCTTGAAAACGGAAAGATTCAAATTATCGACCGCCACGGTGTCTTTATATTTTTTGGTTAAGCCTTCTGTTTTTATCGCAATCATATTTTACTCCGTTTTATACTGTTTTTTAAGTCCTTGATAAACGTCTGTGATCATTTTTGAAATGAACTCTTTATCAAGCTCAAGATATCCCGTGGCACACATAGAGGCAATTCCGTGTACAAATGCCCATATTTCAAGGTGAAAAAGCTGTGCTGTATCTGCATCGATTTCTGCATTTTCTTGCGCAAGTCCGATCATCTGATCAAAAAGTCCCGTATTATCTTCATAAGATTCGCCGCTGCGGTCCCGCATATATAAAAGCTTGAAAAGCTCCTTTTCATTCTTTGCAAATTTAATATAAGCCATTCCGTATGCTTTGTAAACGGGATACTCACATTTTTGTACTTCTCTTTCCATATACTCTTTGCATATAAAAAAAGCTTTTTCAATAACAGCCTGATGTAGTTCATCCATTGTTTTAAAGTTTGAAAACACAGGCTGTGTTGAACAGTTCAGAAAAGAAGCTACAGATCGTGCATTTATTGACCGTGCACCGTCTTTACGTACAAGAGCTATGGCTGTATCTATAATATCCTCTTTAGTTATTTTAATTTTAGGCGGCATAATGATCCCTTTTATATATCTAACGTTATATATCATTTGATATTTTATCATACTCCCTTTTAAAAGTCAATAGAAAATACAAAAAACAGCAGTTTTTTTCTGCTGTTTTTGTATTTTATAAATATTTGTCAAAACCATTCGTCGGAGAGGGTGTTGCTCTTATCTCCGTGTTCAAATCCGATAGGAGCCGTTATTTCTTCCGATTCAAAAACAATGAGTTCTGCTACGGGCTTGATGTATTCTTTCATATTCATACCCTCCGATTATTTCAATGTAAGCGTTTTGCCCATATCCGCAACACCGTCATCCGTGATGACTATAACAGTTGCCGTTACGCTGTCAAAGCTTTCAAC
>JAZNEN010000096.1:0-4661 GCA_045588615.1 Eubacteriales bacterium | reverse complement strand
CTTGACGTTTATTCCGCAAAAATGGAAAACAGCACAAATATCCAGACGTATGACAGTAACGACACTGCGGCTCAAAGATGGTACATCTATATGAAGAACGGTAAGGCTGTACTCCGTTCCGCACTTGATCAGAACTTTGTTGTTGACGTTTACAGCGGATCTGATAATGAAGACACAAATGTTCATTTGTATACGTATAACGGCTCAAATGCACAGCACTTCACGTTTGCGGATTACACGCTTAAGCTTCCCGCATACAGCGTAACAGATCCTTATAACACGATCGTATACGGCAGATATGACACTATAGAAGAAGCAAGAGCAAATGTGAAAGTATATCTCGGTCAGGTTGTACACCAGGGCAGAAACCTCGTATATAATCCTTGCCCGTCATTTATGGCAGCGAAGCTTGTATACAACGCTAAGCGCGTTTCGGATTTTGCGGCGGCAAATGCGTTTGCATACGCTCACGCAGACTATAACCCCGGTTATAATTGGCAGTACCTCGATATCAACAGACCTGTTGCATCCACAGAAAGATGGAGTAGCTGTGACAGACTTGTTGACTGGGCACTCTGGTTGTCAGGCGTTACGGACAAACAGGGTAATAAGATAAGTCACGGTCCTGTTGTTTATGAACAGGTAAACTGGATACCTTCTCTCGGTTATCAGAAGATAACAAATCCTGCAGCGCTTAAACCCGGTGATATCGTATTTACATCTCCCGACCCGACAAAACCCGGACTTCCCGGACACATCTTCATTTGCGCAAGTGAAAATATGGGCGGCAACTTGTATTTGAGATATGACCACGGTTCAACTGCAAGAATCAGATACGTAAACGGTACGGAATATCTTAACGGTAAGGCTCCGTTCCTTGAAAGAATAGGTACGGCGGATCAGCCTAAGTTCTATTACGCATACAGACCTATTGACTAAAATAAAACACAAAACGGTTACCGTTATCGGTAACCGTTTTGATAATAAAGGAGATATTTATGAGTGTCAAAATATATAACAAGCTTGTTCGAGATAAGATTCCGGAGATAATTGCATCACAAGGTAAAAAATGTGATGTTGAAGTTCTTGGAGATGCCGAGTATCTTGAAATGATAGATAAAAAGCTTTCAGAGGAATTGAATGAGTATTACGAGAATGGAAGCGTTGAAGAACTTGCAGACTTGCTTGAGGTTATCTATGCGGCATCTGTTGCAAGGGGGCGCACCGTTGAGGAGCTTGAGGAAATAAGGAAAGAAAAGCTTTCAAAACGGGGTGGATTTGAAAGCAGACTGCTTTTAAAGCAAGTCGAAGAATGATGTTAACCCGCAAATAAAAAAATCGGCATCTGCCGATTTTTTTATTTATGCTGATCAATTTTTGCGTTTCTTTATAATGAATATTGCGGCAGTTAAAACTGCAACAGCGGCGGCACAGATAATGCCGATTATAATACCACCGTGTGATGAATCCTTGTTGTCAGTATCCGCATCTGTGTCCGGCGAACCTGTTGTAATTATATCTGATGTGATTGCTTCGCTTTCATCAGCGGTGGTAGTTACTTCGGTATCTTCTGTGGGAGCTTCTGTGATTTCGCTTGATACTTCATCTGTTAAAATTGTTTCGTTGTCTGTAACAGCTTCTGATTCAGCCTCTGTTATCACCTCTGTTTCTTCTACGGGCGGTGTTGTTGTATCAGGGACTGTTGTTACAGTGCTTCCGGGAATCTGGCTGTTCGGTGATTTTATGTAGCTTGTGTCACCTTGCTTTTCACATACCTTTTCTGCGTTCCAGATCAATGCAAGTGCGTTTATAACTGCACGCGGCTGACCGTCAGATGATTTGCTTCTTACGGTATATGTACCGTTTTCAAGCGTTACCATTGTTGCGGAACCTCCTCCGTCAAGGAAAAATACTCTGTTATATCCTGCATCCTTGAGAAATCTGACACCTGTTACGTAGTTTAGACCGAGTCTTGTTCCGTCATTTGCGGCGGTAAGTGTAGTGAACATTACAGTTCCGTCGTCTTTGTATCCGACGAATGCTCCGGGATACTCAGTGCTGCCACCGAGAGATGTGTATATTTCGCCGTCTTTGAGAACCATTATGTGACCGCCTATGGCTTCTTTAACTGTTTTCCAAAGTGCAGTATTGCCTGTCGTATCGGAAATCGAGCACTTGAAGGAAACTGTATCACCGATCTTGAAATTTTCCTGTATCGTGGTGATTTTGTTGCCTCTCGCAGTGATGACAATGGTGTTTTTGTCAATTGCGGGACGCGTTGTGCTTCCGCTTTCGTATATACGCTTTATTGTCCCTGTTACCGTACCGTCGAGAGTGAATGCGGTATTGTCAGACTCAATTTCGATCTCATAAGAATCGTCGAGTGCGTAGTTTGTGCTGTAGCATCTATGGTTGTATATTATCATTGAGTCCGGGGCGGGAAGTCGGTTGAGACCTCCTGTACTCATCGTAAGCCCTGTTCTTTCGTTTTTGAGCAAAACTGTGATGTTGGGACTGCCGACTAAAGGCTGGTTGAGCGCTGTTACGCCAAACGCTGCTTTGGGCGGCGTGGTTGTACCTCTTTCATCGTTTGTTGCGCAGGCATTTTCCATACCTATCTGCTGTGTTGCCCATATCTCGCCTTTAGATATCATAATGCCTCTCGGTACCTTTAAAACAGCTTTTGACATTTCTTTACCGCTGTGAACATTTGTCATCCAAAGGTCGCCGTTGATTGCGGCAAGCACAGTTTTTCCGTTTTCTTTGTAATTTTCTACGGCTGATTTGACTGTTTGCGTGCTGACCATATAATCACCGCAGTTTATAACTTCCAGAGAAAGATTTGTGTTTGAAAGATCAAATTCTGTAAAGCACGCTTTCTTTTCATTTTTTGTTGATGGATTGAAATATGTCTGCTTCTTGATCGTCATTTCTGTCAGTGTCACGCCTGTTTTTGTTCCGTTAGGCAGTTTTATCTCGCTTGTGGTAATATTTGTAGAACCGCCTATTTCTCCGGGAATCGCTGATACAAACAGCGAAGAAACGAACGTTACACAAAGCAAAACTGTCAAAATTCTTAAAGTTTTCATTGTAAAGGTACCTCCTTGGTGGTAAATATGTATGGATTCTACCACACTTTTGAAGCTGTGTCAATGAAATAAAGTAAAAGATATTCACAAAAAAGATTAAAAATAATATCATATATTGTGCGTCCGGCGGAGAGAAAATTAATTTTGCGAGAAAAATGCAAGAAAAGTATTGACAACTTGCATTTTTTAGTGTATAATGAGCTCAACAAAAAAACAAACAGGGAGGTTCTTACCATGGATAAATCTTTACCTTTATTGTTGCTTGACAACAGCAGTATGATGAGCGTTCTTAACGAAGGCGAATTTCAATGTCACAATCTGACGTTTGAAGAAGCAAAGCATATCCTTGAACTTCACGATGAAACGGACGTTTTGCAGTGCTTCAGCAATCTTGATATTGAAACAGTCATTTATGATTATTTGGGTGTTACGAAGCGCGAATTGGAATATAAAAAAATTCGTAATATGCGACCCGGTCAGGATGCAATCGTTTTTAAACTGTACATAACCCCCTCTGAAACACAGCCGGTAATACAGGCAGATGACGGAGTGGAGGCTAAAAAAATTCAAAATGTGTACGTTTACTGTCAGTATCTGTCGAGAATAAAATAAACTGAAAAGATGTGCGGGATCCCGCACATCTTTTTTGCTTTGGTTCAAAATGACACTTTTGCCGCACGTACAACAAGATGGTTGCCGTACGAAAACGGTGTGGTGTATACAAGGACGTCACTGCCTTCCTGTGTGAACTTCAGTTCCTCGCCGTTGTCGAGCCAATGTATGCTTTTTATGCACTTATCGGTTTTGAAGCGCACCTCATAATTTTCACTTCCGTTTGCCAAAGCTACATTTGGATCTGCTACCATCGGAAGATTATTGCAGAGAAGGTAATAAGCCGTATCGGTTTTCAGGATGAAGTCATCTTCCTTGTTTTCAATTTTTATATCGCAGGGAAGTGCATCCATTATTTCTCGGTTGATATCTACCCATTTGCCGACGATTTCGAGAATTGCACTGTCAATATTACGCAAATAACCGTCGGGAAGGGGGCCTACGTTCAGCAAAAAGTTGCTTCCGCATTTTTTGCAAACTGTGAGATCTTTTATTATATCAGCGGGCGATATGTATGAAAGGTCACGTTCAGCATAACCCCAGTGGCTGTTCATTACCTGGCACATTTCGCTTGCGATGTATTTCGGTGATTCCTCTGTGTTTATCTTCTGAGGTCTGCCGCGCTCAAATGTGACGCTGTCAAGCTCAATGTGACCGAGTGCTCCCCTTGCGGAAAGCCCTGTGTTATTTATTATCATTGCCTCCGGCTGGTATTTTCTGATCGTTCCGTAAAGCTCATCCTCCTGCCAATCGCTGTTCGGCTTGTGCCACATACCGTCGAACCAGATACCGCCTATTTTGCCGTAGTTTCTGCAGAGAAGCTCTACACTTTTTCTCAGATATACGAGGTATTCGTTGAAATCGTTTTCGTATGACGGCATATACCAATCCATCAGTGTATGGTAGAAAAATGGGATTATACCCCCTTCGTTGCAGGCATCGACGAATTCACGGATGAGA
>JAZNEN010000095.1:0-7241 GCA_045588615.1 Eubacteriales bacterium | reverse complement strand
CGCCGTTTGGTGAGTAGATCGTTGAAACACCGCCCTCGCTTGCGATGATATAGCCCATATAAAGCTCAGCGGAATAAAGATCGCTTTCCTTTTGGGAATATTCAAACAAACGCTCAATACCGTCTTCATTGTAGCTGACAGACGTACTCGGCTTCAGAATTTTTGACGAAGCGTAGCTTTTCGGAAGGTTCAGCGGAAGTCTTGCAATTACGTGTTTTTCGCTGTTGTAAATACCGTTTGTGACCTTATAGCCGTCACTTAAATAGCCGTCGGCACTCGGTATTTCCACAGGCTCAGGCTGTGTTTCCTCATATATATGACCGCCGTCCTGTGTTTCGGGAGCATCTGTTCCGGCTATATCCTCCGGAGGCGGTTCTGTTTCGTTCATATCCTGCTTTCTGTCGATAAACGTAAAGTCATAATATCCTTCTGCATACAATACCGCCGAAAGCACGGCACCGCACATAAGAATAACACACAGCACCGTTATTATTATTTTTTTTCCTGTTTGTGCCATATTTGTCCTATAAAATATGATTTTCCTTTTATTCGGGGGGTGCTTGTAGGGGTCGCAATCACTTTGCTTTGCAAAGTGACGACAACCCGTTTCAAACCCATTTATGATCGTTTCATACGGGACGTCGAAGGCGCCGTCCCCTACGGTTTGCGGACGTGCGATGCACGCCCCTACAAGGTTATATTTCAAATTGTTGTGGTCCCGAACCCATTTTCGTTTATTTCATTCGGGGGTGGTGACGGTGCGCTCGCCTGCAACCCCCAACCGTATCAGTTTGCAAACTGATACGGTTGACAAAGTCAACCGCCACAGGCGAAAGCGCACATATTTCCTTACGGAAATATATTTACGTTAATTATTCCTCTGATGTTTCTTCAACTGCCTCGGGTATTTCTTCTTCCTCAGGGTCCGTATGCGTGAAGTTTACGACCATGTCGCCCTCTTCCTTGAAGCGGACAACGATAACGCCGACAGCGGCACGTCCGCATACGCGCACGTCGCTTGCACGGAATCTGATGAGTATACCGTTCATCGTTACGATAATGATATCTTCATCGTCGGAAACCGATGCAATACCTGCAAGCTTGCCCGATTCCTCGGTTATCTTGTGGCACACAACACCCTTACCGCCGCGTCCGTGTACGGAATAATTTTCAAATTCGGTACGCTTGCCGTAGCCCTTTTCGGTGATGGACAACAGCTTCTTGCCTTCCTCGCAGACAGCCGCACCCGTTACAAAGTCGCCCTCGGCAAGTCTTACACCGCGGACACCCTTCGATGCTCTGCCCATTTCTCTTACGTGGCGTTCATTGAAGCATACAGCCTGACCCTCGTGTGTACATACCACAACATCACGGCTTCCGTCAGTAAGACGTACAAAGAGCAGCTCGTTATCGTCCTCAAGCAGAATTGCGATCTTACCGCCTTTTCTCTTCTGCTCAAACTCGGAAAGCTTCGTCTTCTTGACAGTACCGTTCTTCGTTACCATCAAGAGATATCCGCCCTTTGAGAAATCGTCAACAGGCACAAGTGCCGTTATCTTTTCGTTTTCCGCAAGGTCAATTACATTGACTATATTTGAGCCCTTCGACGTTCTGCTTCCCTTCGGGAGTGAGTATACCTTCTTCATAAACACACGTCCGGTATTGGTGAACATCATCATGTACGAATGGCTGTGAGCCGCAACGACATTGATGACAAAGTCATCCTCCTTCGTTGTCATGCTCTTGAGTCCCTTACCGCCCTTATTCTGTACTGAATAGTCGGATGCGGGCTGCATCTTGATGTAACCGCCGTATGTGAGGGTTACGACACAGTTTTCACGCTCGATAAGATCCTCGTCTATTATTTCCTCGTCGGATTCTTCTATTCTCGTTCTTCTTTCATCGCCGAATTTATCTCTTATCTGGATAAGCTCCTCCTTGATAATGGCGTGGAGCTTCGTTTCATCGGCAAGCACGCCCTCAAGCTCTACAATAAGCGCACGGAGCTTTGCAAGCTCCTCTTCTATCTTGAATGTTTCAAGATTTGACAGCTTACCTAACTGCATTTCGACGATAGCCTGCGCCTGAACGTCGTCAAGCTCAAACCTCTCGCACAGACTGAGCTTTGCATCGGGTATCGACTTTGATGTACGTATTATGCTTATGACCTCGTCGATATTGTCAATTGCAATATGAAGTCCGTCAAGTATATGCGCACGCTTTTTCGCTTTGTCAAGATCAAATTCGACACGGCGGCGGACAACCTCTTCCTGATGTGCGATGTAGTGCTTGAGTATTTCTTTAAGGGAAAGACACTTAGGCTCACCGTTAACGAGTGCTAACATATTTACAGCGCACGTATCCTGAAGCTGTGTGTATTTATAAAGCTGATTGAGTATTACCTGACCGTTTGCATCACGTCTGTACTCAATAACTATCTTCATTCCGTGACGGCCGCTTTCGTCGCGGAGCGCGATGATACCCTCAATTTTCTTTGCTTTTACAAGCTCTGCCATGCTCATAACAAGCATAGCCTTGTTTACCATGTAGGGTATTTCGTAAATTTCTATTCTGTGCTTGTCCTCAAATACCTCAGCACGTGCACGCACTACAATTCTGCCGTGTCCCGTTGCATATGCATCGTATATTCCCTGTGTGCCGTGAATGGTGGCATACGTCGGGAAATCGGGCCCCTTTATGAATGTCATAAGCTCTCTTACGTCCGCCTCGGGGTTTTCCATAAGATAAACAGTACCGTCAATGACCTCACGCAGGTTATGCGGCGGCACGTTTGTCGCCATACCGACGGCAATACCTATCGAACCGTTTACAAGCAAATTGGGAAAGCGTGCGGGAAGGACCTGCGGCTCTTTTCTTGTATTATCGAAGTTCGGATCGTAGTCAATTACGTTTTTTTCGATATCCGCAAGCATATAGTCGGCAAGACGTGACATTCTTGCTTCCGTATAACGGTACGCAGCCGCACCGTCGCCGTCGACATTACCGAAGTTACCCTTACCGTCTATAAGCGTATAGCGAAGCGAGAAGGGCTGTGCCAATCGTACCATCGAATCGTAAACGGCTGTGTCGCCGTGCGGATGGTATCTGCCCAGCACATTACCGACCGTCGTTGCCGATTTTCTGTGAGGATTGCTGTGAACGAGGTTATCCTCGTACATAGCGTACAGAATACGGCGGTGGACGGGCTTAAGACCGTCACGCACGTCGGGAAGCGCACGTGAAACGATAACCGACATAGAATATTCCATAAAGGACTTTTTGACTTCCTTTTCGATATTTATGTCAACTATCTTCTGGTCTTTGTATTCAATATCCTGGCTTTTGTATTTTTCCATTTGAATCTCCGTATGTATTTATATTTCAATTACCCATTTGTGTTCATTTCATCGGACGAGCAATGCTCGCCCCTACAAATTTATAACGATATTCGTGTAAACACGAATATCATTTCATGTCCGCAAACGGACATTTCATGCATTTATGCATTTCATGCCGACGGCATTTCATTCGGGCGATTCGTGAATCGCCCCTACGGTATAATCGTGGTAATATTGTTGTAGGGGACGACGCCCTCGGCGTCCCGTTTAAACCCATTTAATCTGACACCTCATCCACCGCTATCGCGGTCCCCCTTCTCCCGCCGGAGAAGGCGTTCAATGCGGACGTGCGATGCACGCCCCTACGGTATAACGATATTCGCACAGCGAATATCATTTCATGTTTGTAAAGCAAACATTTCAGGCGGCGCCGCCGCATTTCATGCCGAAGGCATTTCATTTGAGAGGGTGAAACCCATTTCCATTCATTTCATTCAACGTGATACCGGCACACCCGCCTGCGTCCAACCACGGGCGAGGGTGTGCATATTTCCTATCGGAAATATATTTTTATTAATTCTGCTTTATTTCAATAAGTTCTGAAATCAATATTGCTTAAATTTTTTTTGACATCATCAGAGCTTGGTATGTCGCCCTTTTCGTTCACCGCAGCGGAATATGATGTTGCATACTGTAAGGCATACTCTGAATTACACCCCGAAAACTCATAAGCCTTTAAAAACGAGGCAATAAACGCCGGACGGCAGTAAATGCTTTCGTTTCGGCTTCGCTTTACGGTACAGGCGCAAAGAGTATCGGGGGAAGAATATATATTTCCCCTTTTTCCGAGGGTACACAGCACCGTCGCACCCGTTTGCCTTGTTATACCTTTGACGGCGGAAAGCGCCCCTGCAAGACTGTCGATCTTTTCAAACAGGTAATCGTAAAGCTCACAGTATCCCATAACGATAAATTCGGGCTTTTCCTTAAACGCAAGGCGCATATCGGCACCCGAAAAGTCTGTGACTGTTTTAATGCCGATATTTTTGAGCATCCTTATAATATCACAGTACGTGCCTACCTCAAGGTCATCGGGGTAAGCACCCGAAAGCACAAAGTATTCGGGCTTCGGACAGGACTCCCTCATTGACTTTGTAAGGGATAAAAATTCGGTTATCGAAACAGGCTGTGTTTCTTTATGGGAAAATGATGTGAGTGTTTCATCTTCTCTTATCACCGTTTTTATCGGTGTATGACGGCTCGTTTGGACAAATTGACAGCCGATATCACGGCTTTGTAAAAAGTCCTTAAGGTACTTTCCCAAAAGCCCGCCGCAAAAGCCGAAGGCTGACGTTTTAACACCCATCGACACAAGAAAATCGGACACGGCAACACCGTCTGTCGGCTTGTGAAGTCCAAAGCCCTCAAACAGATTCAAAGCTCCGCGCTTTGCCCTTGTGTCGCTTTCATATAAAGCGGTGAACGACGGGCACATTGTCAGCGTGTTTACGGAAAAACCGTATTTGTCACCCGTCATTATATATCAAGATTTGTTACGTATTTTGCGTTTTTCTCGATGAAGTCACGGCGCGGCTCTACCTTGTCGCCCATAAGCGTTGAGAATATTTCATCACACCGTCTTGCATCGTCGATAGTGACACGGAGGATAGTTCTTCTTTCGGGGTCCATCGTTGTTTCCCAAAGCTCCTCCTTGTCCATTTCACCAAGACCCTTAAAGCGTTCAACACGGAAGTTTCCGCCAAGCTCAGCCACGATGGCTTCCTTTTCTTCATCGTTGTATGCGTATTTTTCCGTCTTGCCCTTGGTGATTCTGTAAAGCGGCGGCATTGCAGAATATACGTGGCCGTCTTCAATGAGCTTCCTCATATAGCGGAAGAAAAGCGTCAGAAGAAGTATTCTTATGTGCGAGCCGTCAACGTCGGCATCCGCCATGATTATTATTTTTCCGTATCTTAATTTGCTTATGTCGAAGTCGGAGCCGATACCGCAGCCTATCGCCTGAATGATAGGAAGTATGGACTGATTTGAATATACCTTGTCCACACGGCTCTTTTCGACGTTCAGAACCTTACCCCTCATGGGAAGTATCGCCTGGAAGCGGCTGTCACGGCCGTCCTTTGCCGAACCGCCCGCGGAGTCACCCTCGACGAGGAATAATTCCGTAAGCTCAGCGCTTCTTTCGTGGCAGTCTGCAAGCTTTCCGGGAAGTTGGAAGCCTTCAAGCGCACCCTTTCTGTTTCTGACAGCCTCACGTGCACGGCGTGCTTCCTCTCTTGCCCTTGCGGCAATTATGGATTTTTCCATTATCGCCTTACCGACAGACGGATTTTCCTCTAAATATTCTTCAAGCTTCTTTGAAACGATGGAATCGACAAACGTCCTTACCTCGCTGTTACCGAGCTTTGCTTTAGTCTGGCTTTCAAACTGTGCATCGGGAAGCTTTACGGAAATAACAACGCATATGCCCTCACGCACGTCCTCGCCCATAAGATTCTTGTCGCCGTCTTTAAGGAGCTTGACCTTACGGCCGTAATCGTTCATGACCTTTGTAAGTGCAGTCTTGAAGCCCGTTTCGTGCGTACCGCCCTCAATGGTCGACATATTGTTTGCAAATGTTACTATTGTTTCGCTGAGCGTATCGTTATACTGTATAGCAACCTCGGCTGTCATATCACCCGACTGACCGCTTATGTATATAACGTCCTTGTGTACGGGTGTGCAAGCCTTTTTCTCGTTGAGGTATTCGACAAAGCTTCTTATACCGCCCTCATAGCAGAGGACCTCTGAAACAGGCTCCTCGCCTCTTTCATCAATAAGCTCAATACAAACACCGGCATTTAAAAACGACTGCTCTCTCATTCTGTCAAGTACGGCATCGTAATCAAATACCGTTTCTTCAAATATCGTCGGGTCGGGCTTGAATCTTACGTAAAGACCGTGCTCATCCCCGCAGCCGCCTTCTTCTTTAAAAGGGCGGGCAACGTGACCCTTTTCAAAGCGTTCTGTGTATCTTTTTCCGCCGTGGCAGTTTGAGACCTCTACCCATTCGGACAAAGCGTTGACGACAGATGCGCCGACACCGTGCAGACCGCCCGAAATTTTGTAACCGCCGCCGCCGAACTTACCGCCCGCGTGAAGGACCGTGAATACGACTTCAAGGGTGGGTGTGCCCGTCTTTGCGTTGATTCCTGCAGGGATTCCTCGTCCGTCGTCCCTGACAGAACAGCTGTTGTCTGTGTGGAGCGTTACTGTTATCTTTTTACAGTAGCCTGCCATCGCCTCGTCAATGGAGTTATCCACTATTTCGTTTATGAGGTGGTGCAAGCCCTTGATAGAGGTAGTACCGATGTACATACCCGGTCTTTTTCTTACAGCTTCAAGTCCTTCGAGTACCTGTATCTGCTCGTCACCGTAATTTGCCTGTGCGTTTTTGATGTTGGATTCGTCCATTTACACTATTCCTTTCGTTGTTCTCTTTTTGAGAATTTTGGGAGATATCTGCGACATATATATCTTATTTTCGTTATTTTCGTCTGTTAATATGAATGATTTCGGTATCTCGCGTGTGACGCTTATGAGCCTTTTTTCACCCTCCGCGCGCCGCAATGCTGCCCGCGTGACAGGGGAAACTGTCGATGTGTCCGTGTCAAAGATGCCGATTATATCATCGGAATAAATTATTTTATCGTTTGAAATAAAAAGGTAGTTGTTTTTCATTTTTGTTTATTTAATTCGGGGTGATGACGGTGCGCCCTATGCCCGTGGGGGGCCGGGCAGGGCGCTTGTTCCTTACGGAAATATATTTTCATTCATTTCATTTGGGTGAATTTTTAATTATCTTATTTTTAATGAAGCATCACTCGCACGCTCGTGATATGAAGC
>JAZNEN010000094.1:0-2853 GCA_045588615.1 Eubacteriales bacterium | reverse complement strand
GGTTGGCGCCTCGACAACCCGTTTCAAACCCATTTCCTCATTTTTGTTTTACAATATATAACCCGTATCCGAATACGCTTTTATTATTTCGTGAAGCTCCCCGTCCGTGCATTTTGTAAGGGGAAGCCGAACATCGGGCAGACACAGGTCAAGATACGATAAAAGCGCCTTTACCCCGACGGGATTTACGGCTCTGAAAATTGCCTTTATAAGCGGATAAATACGTACAAATACGTCCTTTGCCTCTTGGGGCTTATTAAGTAAAAATTTGTCGTATATCGTTCTGTAAGCGCACGGCAAGACGTTTGAAATAACGCTGACACAGCCGACAGAACCGAGGGATAAAAACGGGAGCAAAAGCTCATCGTTTCCGCAGAAAATGTCATATCCGCAAAGCGCTGTCAGCTTTTCGACGACGTCGGAAATGTCAGTTGACGCTTCCTTCAGGGCGGCTATATTGTCGTGTCGGAACAACAGCTCAGCAGTTTCGCATTTGATGCTGACGCCCGTGCGCGACGGTACATTATACATCATAACCGGCAGGTCTGTCTCCTCTGCCACCGTCAGATAATGGCGCACGATTCCGTTTTGCGAAGGACGGTTATAGTAGGGTGTTACGCACAGTATGCCGTCAGCACCCCGCATGCACGCCTCCTTTGCACTCTCTGCCGCTGTGCGTGTATCAGCACCTCCGCACCCAACGATTAGAAATGTTCTTTTATTTATATATTCTCTTGCAAAGTCAATAAGACGTGAGCGCTCACAGGCGCTGACCGTGGGCGACTCCCCCGTTGTGCCGAGAAGCACGATACCGTCTGCCCCTGCCTTTATCTGCCTGCTTAAAAGCAGCTTGAATGAGGTGTAATCGACCTCTTTATCTTTGAACGGAGTCACAACGGCTGTTATTATGCCGTGCGGAAACCGTTTTTTATCTGTGAATTCCATTTTTGTACCCCGTAATAAATAACAGTTGAAAACTTCACATTATGTAAATATAATATGGGAAGCTTCTGTATTATTTTATGCGGAGTGTTATATATTGACTATTTGAGTTTATCACATATTTGCTCAAATGTCAACCGAAAACAGAAATTGTCAAAGGATAACGGTATGAATAACGACGGACTTTCCACGAGTGATTATAAATATTTTTTACCCGAGGAGCTTATTGCGCAGTCACCGGCAGAAAAGCGCGACCATTCGCGCCTTATGTGTGTTGACAGAAGAACGGGAAAAACATCGCACAGGATATTCAAGGATATAAAGGAATTTTTACGTGCAGGCGATGTGCTTGTTATAAACAATTCCCGTGTAATTCCCGCAAGACTTTTAGGAAATAAGAAAAAAACGCCCGACAGCGTATCTGACGGGGCAAAATGCGAGGTGCTTTTGCTTAAATGTGTCAGGGGCGACAGCTGGGAGTGTATCGTGCATCCGGGCAAAAGGCTTAAAGCAGGTGCTGAAATTGAGTTTGCCTGCGGGCTTACCTGTACGGTGCGCGAGGTCAAGGACGACGGAAACAGAATAGTTGAGTTTTTTTACGATAAAGAAAAATACGGCAATATTTTTGCCGTGCTTGACGTTGCGGGCTCTATGCCGACACCGCCGTATATAACGAAAAAATTAGAGGATAAAAGCAGATATCAAACGGTCTATGCCGACAAAAACGGCTCAGCTGCAGCACCAACGGCAGGACTTCACTTTACAAAGGAATTGCTTGCCGAAATTGAACAAATGGGTGTTAAGATAGCACCTGTCATGCTCCATGTCGGGCTCGGTACGTTCCGTCCCGTCAAGGTCGATAACATAAAAGAACACAAAATGCACTCCGAATACTTTGAAGTGTCGGAGGAAAGTGCAAAAATAATAAATGCGGCAAAGCAAAACGGCGGACGGGTGATTTCCGTCGGCACAACGTCAACACGTGTGCTTGAAAGTGCGTCAAGCGACGACGGAACGGTTCACCCGATGTGCGGCGATACGGATATATTTATCTATCCGGGGTATAAATTCAAGGTTCTTGACGGACTTATTACAAACTTCCATCTGCCGGAAAGCACGCTTCTGATGCTCGTGTCGGCATTTTCCTCGCGCGAAATAATGCTCTCGGCATATGAGGAAGCCGTAAAGGAAAAATACCGCTTCTTCTCCTTCGGAGATGCAATGTTTATTGTATGAGTACAGGGGCGTGCACCGCACGTCCGCATTAAACGCCTCCGTGTAGGGGCGTGCATCGTGTCAAGGGCAACATCATTTACAATTTGTGAAGACACATGGTTTACAACTTTCCGATCAATAATTTTGAAGCGAAAGCGAAGCTGTAGTGAAAAATTATTGGTCTAATCACCATGATTGCCGGGGGTCATTTTGAATTAAATAGGCTCGCTTAAATGTAAAAACTCGTTTTTCAATATCAAATTGCCCTATGCGGAATTGCCTGAAATACAAATTTATCAAATGCGCACCTTTACTTGATTCACGGAAAGCGATTTCTTTGTTTCCAAACGCTTCACTTAAAAAGTATCCTTGCCCGCGAATTGTTATGTATCCTGTTGCTTTTACCTTGTGTACTTTCAAATCATCGGTATACTCCCACTCTGATATTTTAGAAGAGTATTTTCTTGTGCTGGGTGTATATCTCGAAGAAGGTACTTCTAAATTCAACGACATATGAGGCCGTATATTGTTGTAAAAATCCCTGTATTCTTCAAAGATTTTTGATGCATCTGTTTGGTCTTTTATCTTATGATATTTCAAACACTCTCTCGTGAATGAACCGTTGAATCTTTCTTCTTTTCCTTGTGTTTGCGGATGTATAAATCTACCATGCAGTGTAAGAACGCCAAGCTCCAT
>JAZNEN010000093.1:0-10082 GCA_045588615.1 Eubacteriales bacterium | reverse complement strand
GTCTTTTTTAGCATTATGCCGTCCTTAGCGTGCGTGTGCACAATATATTTGCCCAACACACGCACAGCATCCGGGGCTTTTACGTCAGTGACCATTGCAAAGTTTGCAGGGTCAAGGTTGACTCCCACACCTACCGTGTCTGTATCTATAATAAAATCCCTCAGCGTTTCGGGTGTTTCGGGGCCCGTTTCAATTGCAAGCACAACTCCGTTTTCTTTTGCAAAATTGCCAAGCTCTCTTGCGGCATTGACCATAATTTCGTATCTTTTTTCGTTTTTGTTGCTCGGCACAGTTCCTATATGTGTTGTCACGACACCCACACCGAGTGTACTTGACAAAGAAATTATCTTTTTAAGATCCGGGATCTTCGTTTTATTCTCTTCCTCTTCCATTATTCCGTGACCGCCGAGGTCGCCGCAAAGGGCTGAAACGGATATATCATATTTTTTTATGAGTTCATTAAAAACTGTCTGGCGGGATGCATCGAATGTGCGAAAATCATTTTCCCCATCTGTGACATAAAGCTGTATACCCTGCACCCCTATGTTTTTTGCCTTTTTCAAAGATGATTCAAAATCCGTTTTAAATGATTCGACAAGAACACCTATTTTAAAATCGTACATTTTATTCTCCTTTTTTATTCAAAAGCATTTGTGCAGCCTCAAGCAACATTTCTCTGTCGTTTCTTATCTTTTCGGAAACAACTGTATCGAGCAGTGAAGACAGTATTTCTCCGACCCGCTTGCCGGGCTTCACACCGAGGGCAATAATATCCCCTCCGTCTATTTTAAGATCACGCACGGTAAGTGCTGTACCCTCTTTTACAATCTCTGATGCCATATCGTACACGCGGTTCTGGTTTTCAAGTCTGTAATAAAACTTCGGATTTTGCGATAAAATATCCGCCTTCTGAAGCTTGAGCAGATCAAAGAAAAACTCCTCTCCATACTTCGCCATCAGCTTTTTTATCCTTACACGCTCGGGTTTTATTCTGACATCGTGGTATTTCACCAGTTTGCAAACACTGTCGCAAAGCTTGTTTGAAGCCTTTAATGACTTAAGCGTAGCAAAGGCTATCGCCTCACTTGCGTCCGGATGCCCCTTGTAATGCGAAACACCTTCATTGTCTGTAGTACGCTTCAGCGGCTTGCCGGTATCGTGAAGAAGGGCGGCAAGTCTTAAATGAAGCTCAGGCTCCACGTATGAAACACAGTTTGCCGTATGCTCATAAAGCTCAAAACAATGGTTGAAATTATTTTGGTCATACCCGTCAATGCGCTGTAAGCACGGCACAGCGGAGGTCATAACATCTCGGTACTGCATAAGCACACGCTTGACACCGTCACCGCACAAAAGACGGCATATTTCGGAAAACACACGTTCACTCGAAAGGCCTCCGAGCTTCGATGAATATTCGTGTACAGCCGCCTGCGTTTCATCCGACAGGGTAAAATTAAGTTGCGAGGAAAAGCGCACTGCACGAAGCACACGCAATCGGTCCTCTTCAAACCGTTTTTCAGGCTTGCCCACGCATTTTATTGTTTTTGCATTTATATCACCGATTCCGCCGTACGGATCTATATATCCTGTTTTTTCGCTGTATGCAATGGCATTCATTGTGAAATCACGCCTTGCAAGATCTTCTTCGATCGTTTCGGCATATGTGATGCTGTCCGGATGTCTGCCGTCGGCGTATCCCGTTTCAGCACGGAATGTTGTAACCTCAGCCGACATATTTCCGTCAAAAAGCACCGTCACCGTGCCGAATTTTTTTCCGAGTGTTGCGACTGTTTCGTCTTTGAATATTTTTTCCGTTTCCTCTGCAGGTGCCGAGGTGGTAATATCATAATCGTTAACTTTTCTGCCCATAATGCTGTCACGCACAGCGCCGCCTACGATATATGCTTCATATCCGTTATCGTCAAGCCGTTTTAAAATACGGGCGATCCCTTCGGGAACAAACAACAAATACTCACTCCATTATAGTTACTTTTATAATTTTATCACGTTTTTCCCTTTTTTGTCAACATCAAAAGTAAATATTTGAAAATTTTATTATTTAAAAAATATATGAATAAAAGAATCGTGCACGTTGAAAAATATCAACGGTATCATTTATTAAAAGGGGTTTTTGAAATGAAAGAGAAATTTTCCGAAATCATGTCATGGCTTAAAAAGCCCGCACTGACTGTTCACAGCGAAAACGGCTGTACGATAACGGTCATAGGCATAGTCATCATATTTACCATAATAGCATTTCATATTATGATGTGCAAAATGCATTCGTTCTGCACAAAATGTAAGGTAAAGAAAGCAAAAGAAAACACCTCGTGTCAGTGCGAATGAATACAAAACGGGCAGGCTTTCGCCGACCCGTTTACATATATTACTTTCTGAACATTATTTTTTCAGAGCCGAACATCTTTGTTAAGGCAAATACACCGATGCCGGCGTATGCAATATTGCAAGCGCTTGATATCATTATATTTGCAACGTTGACACTGAGGGAAAATACCTCGCTTAAACAAAGTGAGCTGTTATAAAGCGGTATAAAATACATATATACGGCATTTCCGCTTTCGGCATCGGTAATTGATGACAAAAGTCCGACAGCCATCGCAAGCATCATAAAGGGTGTTGCGAACATCTGCGCTTCTTTTACTGTATTTGCATATGTGGAAATGATAGACATCAATGTAATAATAAATATTACACTTGAAAGAATTATCAAGGCTATCATTATGTAATCCTTCACCGTGTACACAGATGAAAGATCAACACCGCTTCCCTCCATAAGCTTCGGCAAGGCAAGAAGTGTACCTATAACACTTGATGCACCGCTTATAAGCGCAATAATGGAAAGTGAGAATATTTTACCGAGTGCAATTTTTGTTCTGGAAACAGGTGTAACAAGAAGTGTTGCCATCGTTCCTCTTTCTTTTTCACCTGCAATAGCCTCAGGAGTTATCGCACTTGCGCCTGTGAACAGGAGCATCAGAAGGAGCATAGGCATGAGCATTGAATAAAACATCGCCGCAATATCCTCTTCGCTTGCAAGGTCATAAACTGTGTCGGGGTTTGCGTTTACGTCAAATTTATTTGCAAGTGAGCCTTCGTAAGCATCAAGTACGGAATACACCGTCGTGTATACCTGGGAAGAATTTACGGACGAGGAATTATAAAACACCTGAACATCAGGGGCTTTTCCCTGTAAAAGATCGTAGCTCATTACAGATGCATCGAAGTTTTCGGAGAATATCAGAAGAACATCCGCAACATTATCTGTAATATCGTTTTTAGCTTCTTCAATATCCGTGACTTCGGTTATCTCGGCACCGACCGTTTCAAGCATTCCTTTTACAACATCGGAGCTGTTAACGGTAAGCACCACGGGCACATGATCCTCATCGACCCCAAGTGCATCATCCATAAGTCCGCCCATAAGGCTGTACATCACATATATAAGGATACCGGGGAGGAAAAGCGTAGCTACCATTCGCTTGTCGGTGAGGAAACGGACAAGCTCTTTTTTCATTATTGTAAGGATATCTTTCATCTTTCGCCCACCTCCTTATCGTAAATTTCAAAGAACTTTTCTTCAAGACTTACGCCGCCGCAAAGTGCTTCAAGACTGTCCTGCGCCACCATTTTTCCGTCGATTATAATACCTACACGGTCACAAAGCTTTTCAGCAAGTGAAAAGATATGAGTTGAAAGAATTATGGTTTTACCGTCTTCCTTCAATTTCACAAGAAAATCCGTGACGACCTTGGCGGTTATAACGTCAAGTCCGTTTGTCGGCTCGTCAAATATAATGATGTCGGGATCGTGCGCAAGGGCAACGACAAGTGATGCCTTTTGCTTCATACCCGTTGAAAGATTGCCGACCTTTACGTGGGCAAAATTATTTATACCAAAGCTGTTAAAAAGCTTTTCTTTTCTTTGTTTTGTCTGTTCTTCCGTCATTCCGTGGAGCTTTGCGAAGAAATTGAACATATAGTCAACGGAGAAAAAATCCTCAAGCTTCAGCTCACTTGTAAGAAATCCTATTTTCCCTCTGACACGTGCGGAATCTTTAACAATGCTTACACCGTCAACAAACGCGTCACCCGAATCGGGTTTGATAAGTGTGGCAAGCATACGGAGCGTCGTCGTTTTTCCTGCTCCGTTTGAGCCCAACAGTCCGTATATTTCGCCTCTTTTTACCGAGAACGAAACGCTGTCTGCGGCATGAACCGTTTTTCTTTTTGTTTTTTCGATCTTTTGCTGCTTTGATGAAAGCTTAAAGCTTTTGTCAAGCCCTCTTACATCGATGGCATATTCAGCTGCCGTAGTATTATTTGTAAATATTTTTATCACTGCCTTTCAAACTGTATATGTGCAGTATATACAGTTTTGTCGAATTTGTCAAGTACCTATGCAAAAAAATATGATTTAATCAAAAAACAATGCGGATGCCGCTTTGGGCACCCGCACATTCGGTTTATTAGCGACCGATCAAAGACATGCAAATTGCAATGGGAAGCCAAGCAAGTGCAAGTACTCCCATAGCAAGCAATCCGCTTATAATTGACATCGTCTTTTCTCCTTTCCTATGTAGTCTGTACAGCATCTAAATTATAGCACAGGTACAAATATTTGTCAACACTTTAGAGGTATCAGATTTATCATTTTGTCCTATCAATTTTTACATCAGAGATTCCACGCATAAAATTCGGCAGGTTCAATGAAAATCGAACCTGCCTGATTTATTTACATTTTATCTGCCGATATGCGGACACGCTTCTGGTATTCGTTAAGTGCAAAGCACTCCGCATATTCAAATTTGCCTTCAAGCCCTCTGATGCGCTTGAGTGCGCAGTAATAATCCTTATACTTGAAGTCACGGCTGTTGACAGCAAACCAGTGTGTATCAATGGCTTTTTTCCAAAGCTCAAAGCCTTCCTTTGTTACTTCAAAATATGTATGGGGTACAAATCCGTCGGAATCTTCCCAGTTTTCAGCCATAAACGGGCCCTGTGCATAGTGTGCGGGAAGCTCCCTTTCCACACTTTTAAGACCTGCCAGAAACTGCGCTTCCCTTACGAGGTTACTGCATTTGATATGGTCACGGTGCATTGAATTTTTCCAATGTGTGAGAAGCTTATTAGGCTTATATTTTCTTATTATATCACAAAGCATATATCTTGCCGTGTCGTCATCCTGAAGGTCTCCGTCAACGTAAGGAAGCACGACCGCCTCACCGCCGAGCATTTCTGCAAATGCCTTTGCTTCTGCGAGCTTTTGCTCTCTGTACTGTTCAACAGTCAAGTGAGGGGGATTGCCGCGTTCTCCGCCCGTTGCGCCGACAGTTACTATCTTCCAGCCCTGCAAAGCAAGCGTTGCAAGCGTGCCGCCGCATGTAAGCTCAGCATCGCCTATATGTCCGCCTATCGCCATTATACACTTATTTTCCATTTTGTTTTCCCTCTTTTACCGAATATTTTTTTCTTATAAAACGAACAAGGTAATATACGCCGCACAAAAGCACGGCACCGCATATAAATCCTGCCATATCTATCTGAACATCTCTTATCTGTCCGCTTCTTTCAGGCACAAAAAGCTGTATGCTTTCATCGGTTACAGCAGTTGTAAGTCCTAAGCCGAATACATTGAACAGCTCCGATATCTTCCCTTTGCCCGAAAGCAGATACAGAAGCATTGTTTCAATACCAAGTAAGGCAAATTCAGAAAAATGTCCTATTTTTCTTACATTTACTTCAATGTCGATACTGCCCTCAATAAAGTCCACTGCCGCTTGTATTTGATCTGCAAACCAATCGCTCTGCTGTGTGGATTCCTCACCGTTCTGAAGCGAAAAACCGAAAATCACAAAAACAGTGATTACGACCGCACACCGCAGAAAAAGCACGATATTTTTCAATGTCATGTTTCCTCTTGCTTACGTATGGGGACGATCGTGCAAATTGCTTCTCTTATATCGCCGTTTTCACGGAGCACTGCACGCATTCCCTCTACTTTTTTCAAAAATTCTTCCGTATCAAATGAAACAGGCTTACCTATGTATATCATTTCATCTTCCGTTGCCTGAAGTCCTTCCTCGCTCATAAGAAGTTCCTCGTACAGCTTTTCGCCGGGACGAAGTCCGGTAAATTCAATCTTTATATCGACATACGGTGTTCTTCCCGAAAGTCTTATAAGGTTTTCAGCAAGGTCAAGTATCTTGACGGGCTTGCCCATATCAAGGACGAATATTTCCCCGCCTTTTGCAAATGCACCTGCACGGAGTACAAGGCTTACAGCCTCGGGAATGGTCATAAAATATCTGATAATACCGCAGTGGGTTACCGTAACGGGACCGCCCTCTGCGATCTGCTTTTTAAACAGCGGTATAACACTTCCGTTTGAGCCGAGAACGTTACCGAATCTGACTGCGACAAATTCCGTTTTCGATATCTTGTCGTAGCTTTGAACGATCATTTCGCATATACGCTTCGTCGCACCCATTACGTTTGTGGGATTTACCGCCTTGTCCGTGGATATCATAACGAAGCGGGAAACACCGTTTTTATCAGCCGCGCGGACTGTATTGAGCGTACCGAAAACATTGTTTTTAACAGCTTCTTGCGGCGACACCTCCATAAGTGGAACATGCTTATGCGCCGCAGCGTGGAAAACGATATCGGGACGATGAGTTCTGAATATCTCGTCAATTCTCTTTTCATCCCTTACAGATGCGATAAGAACGACTATCTCAACATTCGGGCAGCTTCTTATAAGCTCCATCTGTATATCGTACGCGTTATTTTCGTAAATATCAATAATTATGAGCTTTTTGGGTGAATGAGATGCTATCTGACGGCAAAGCTCACTTGCGGTAGATCCGCCGCCGCCTGTTACAACAACTGTTTTATCCTTTATATATCCTATGATCGCCTCCACATCAGTTTTGACGGGCTGACGTCCGAGCAGATCATTTACATCAACATTCACAAGTGAGTCGGAAATAGCTTCGTTTTTAACGAGCTGTGAGATACCCGGCAGAGTTTTCATTGAACAGTTCAGCGTCTTACAGATATTGAGTATTTCCGCCTTTTCTTCAGGCTGTGCTGACGGAATTGCGAAAATTATCTCCTGTACACCGTATTTTTCGACGGCAGCTTTTATCTTGTCTCTGCCGCCGACGATCGTTATACCGTACATCCTGCTTCCGTGTTTTTTCACATCATCATCAATTATGCACACAACGCGTCTTGTGTCATGCAGATTACTTACATTGAACTCACGCAATAACATATTCGCAGCATCCCCCGCGCCTATAAGCATAACACGGCGCATATCGGGGCTTGCTTTGAATACCGGCTGACGGTGATTTCTCAGCACTCTGTAAATAACACGTCCGCCGACTGCAGCAAAGCAGAACATCACAAAGCTCATAAAATAACACGATTTCGGAAGCGGTAAGTCAAGGAGCAATCTTCCTACCGTACCGAGCACATATGAAAGCAGCGATGCGTAGAATATTAAACTGTATTCGTACACACTTGCAAACTGCCACAGACTCTGATACAGATGCATAAACGCAAAGACTGCTAAAGTGATGACTACAGTTATAGGCAAAAATTTAATAAGGTTGTCAAAATATTCCGAAAATCCCGCAGGAGTAGCAAAATCAAATCTTAAAAACAGCGCCATAATGTCAGCAGCCGCAAGCATCAGCACGTCATACAGCACCAATGCGGCAACTCTTAAAGTTTTGGCAAAGTTAAAATTTTTCATACTTAAATTCCTTCTTTGGTAATTACATCTTGAGGGCTTTTATTATTTTACCAAGCCGAGATCTATTTTCATATTAAGTATACGCTCAACAGCCTTATCAAGTATGTCCATACTTACCTCACCGTTATTTACGGCTTCAAGCACACATGCATAGCCTTCTTCATATTTCGATGTGATTATCATATCGTTTCCGCAAAGAAGCGCACGCACGCAGGGATCTTTGCCCTCGGTGAATTCTCTTATCGCGCTCATCGTCAAAGAGTCAGTAACGATAACACCGTCATATCCGAGAGTGTTACGCAAATACTCATGAACAGGGTACGAAAGTGACGACGGGTAGTCCTTATCAAAGCACTCAACGATATTGTGTGACACCATAACGGAATCAGCACCTGCCTTAATTCCGGCGATGAACGGCAAAAGATCCTTTTCTTCAAATTCTGAAAGCGGACGGCTGTCACTTGACATACCCTTGTGTGTGTCGGAGTTTCCGCCATATCCCGGAAAATGCTTGAGCGATGAGCCAAGCTTTTCTTTTTTCATAACGCCGGTAACGATTTCGACAAATTTAGCCGTATCCTCAGGTGATACACCGAAAACACGCTTTCTTATATAAGCATTTTCGTCAGGTGTATAGTCGCACACGGGGGCAAGATTCATATTGACACCGACAGAAAGCAGAAGCTTACATTTACGGTACGTTTCGGATTCGACACCCTCCCAGCCTTCTGTATTAAAAAGATCTGACGGAGATTTAAAAGGCTCCTCGCCGAATTGGGGGAATTTACTTACACGCAAAACTCCTCCGCCTTCTTCGTCTGTTGATATTATCATCGGTATTTTCGACTCATTCTGATATGCGCTTATCATTCCTCTGACTTCATCGGGAGAAAATGTTTCAAAATCTCTTGCAAACATTACAAAGCCGCCGAACTGATATTTCTTTATCTTCTCTATAGCAGGGTCACCCGTCGGACAATGCGCCAGAAAAAGCTGGCCTACCTTTTCTTCCGTTGTCATACCGGAAATAATTTCATTTATCTTTGTCTTTACGTCCATATTAATGCGTATCTCCTTAATTATTTACCCATAAAAACTGCTATTTTAATAAATTATATCATATAAGTTTAATAAAATCAACATTTTTTTATTTACAATCTCAAATTTTTATGATATAATGTGTCGATTTCAAAGAAATTTAAGGAATTTGTATGCAAAACAGAACGATTGCCGCAATATCTACCCCTTACGGACGGGGCGCAATATCGCTCATACGAGTAACGGGCGAAGATGCTTTTGCTGTATGTGACCGTGTTTTTAAACCTAAAAGCGGAAAAGCACTCGCAGATATCAGACACGCATCTGCAGTTTACGGTGATATATTTTTTGAAAACGAAATAATAGACGACGGTATTGCAACAGTCTTCAAAGCACCTAATTCATACACGGGAGAGGACACGGTAGAACTTGCCTGTCACGGCGGTATACTTGTGACGAAGACCGTACTTGATGCTCTGCTGTATGCAGGTGCATATCCCGCGGGTGCAGGCGAATTTACAAAGCGCGCTTATGCAAACGGCAAGTTGAGGCTGTCAGAGGCAGAAGCTATAATGGATATAATCGATGCACGCACGCCGTCGGCGCTGAAGCTTGCAAACACGTCGGGGCGCGGCAAGCTTTCCGATGAAGCCGAAAAAATATATTCAAGGATCAAAACACTGCTTGCGAGCATATATGCATACATCGACTATCCGGACGAGGACTTGACAGACGTAACGGTTGACGAAATGAAAAAGGAGCTGACACAGCTTCACAATACCGTTTTAAGGCTGGAAAGATCATACAAAACGGGTAAAGCGGTGTGCGAGGGTGTAAAGGTCGCCATCTGCGGAAAACCGAATGTGGGAAAATCCTCCGTTTTAAATATGCTTACAGGGGAGAATACCGCTATTGTCACCGATATCGAGGGCACAACACGTGACGTTATAAAAACGCAAGCGGTATGCGGCGATATTCTACTTGATCTGTCGGATACGGCAGGTATCAGAAAAACGGACGATACTGTTGAAAGCATCGGTGTTGAGCGTGCATTTAACGAAATAAAAAAAGCAGAGCTTATTTTGGCAGTGTTTGACACCTCACGCACACTTGACACGCTTGACCGTGATATTTTAAAAGCACTTGAAAACGAAGATGCTGTCAAGATCGCCCTATTCAACAAGACAGACAGGGAGTGTCTGCTTGATACAGAAAAAATAAAGAAGCATTTTGAGCATTTCGTATACATAAGCACCGAAACAAAA
>JAZNEN010000092.1:0-19239 GCA_045588615.1 Eubacteriales bacterium | reverse complement strand
CATATGATAGTATAATGTGATAAAATGATATAACATAAGGATTTGTATCAAAACGTAGGAGGGCATACATATGAATTGGAAAAAGATATTTTCGTTTTTGATCTGTACTGTGCTGTTATTATCTACGGCGCTGTCACCGTTTTCCGTAACTGTTCCCGCTGAGACGGAAAAAACAGAAACGGCAGAATTTGAGATTCCGAATGTAAAGGCAACAGGTTCGGGCACGTGCGGCGGAAATCTTAAATGGGAGATTGCATGGATAAATGAAGTGACGCTTACGATAAGCGGAACTGGCTCAATGACAAACTATTCTTCTTCCTCGAAAGCTCCTTGGTACGCATCACGCAGTACGATCACAAAGATCGTTATTGAAAACGGTGTAACAAGTATCGGTGATTACGCATTTTACGGACTTTCAAAGGTAAAAAGCATCCAGATGCCGAGCAGTATAAGAACTATAGGAGAATGGGCATTTGTCAATTGCGACAGTCTGACTGCGGTATCTATAGGTAAAAACGTTGGAACTATAGGAGATTTTGCCTTCTATTCCTGCGACAGCCTTGAATCAATAACTGTTGATTCAAATAACTCAAATTTTTCGTGTGATATAAACAGCGTTCTGTTTGACAAAACCAAAACAACGCTTATTCAATATCCTGCAGGTGCTTTCAGAACTTCATATACTGTGCCGGACAGTGTAAAGAACATAGCGGACCGTGCATTTTCTGCTACGAAGTATCTGAATACCATTACGTTGGGCGCGGGAGTTGAGAGCTTGGGCGAAGACGTGTTTTTTGAAGCTTATTCTTTGAAAAACTTTTCTGTGAGTGTATCCAATAACTATTTTTCTTCGGATTCAAACGGCGTATTGTATAACAAAAATAAAACTTTACTCGTTCAGTATCCTGTTGGTAACGAAAGAACATCGTATACGATCCCGACAGGTGTTAAAAGTATAGGTTACGGTGCGTTTGCAGGCTGTGAATATCTGACAAAGCTGACTATACCTAACGGTGTCGAAGATATACTTATGGGTGCCTTTGAGTCATGTGTTAATCTTACTGATGTAACTATGCCCGACAGCGTTAAAAACGTGGGATATGACGCTTTTATGGATACCCCGTTTGTAAACGAAATGTCGTATGCCGTAAACTGCGGAAAATACTATGAAATATATGTTGGAAATGTATTGATTTACATTGTTGATGCAGGTATTACATCCGGAAGCTATGAAGTGACCGTGAAAGACAAAACGACGGCAATCGCTTTCGGCGCATTTGAATATTCTTTAGCATCAAATATAATACTTCCTGATACATTCAAGTATGTCGGCGCGGGCGCGTTTGCATACTGTGACACCCTTTTAACGGCAAATATTCCCAATAGCGTTGAAGGAATTGGTGAAAGCGCGTTTGAATACTGTATGAATCTTACCGAGGTTACATTGGGAAGCGGTGTGAAAAATGTAAGCCACGGTGTATTTTACGGTTGTGAAAGCCTTGACGCTATTAATGTAAATTCAGCAAATATAAATTACATAAACGATACATATGGTGCATTGCTTACCCGCGACGAAACAGTTCTTGTTCAGTATCCCGTAGGCAATGAAAGAACGGAGTACACAGTGCCGGACGGCGTTAAGACTATAGGTATCGGTGCATTCAGCAGTGCAGTGAATCTTACATCGCTCACTTTGCCTGAAAGCCTTACATCTGTCGGCTTCTCTGCATTTGATATTTGCTATAATCTTACAGACGTTCATTATGGCGGAAGCGAAGAAAACTGGAAAGAAATTGAGATAGATGAGTATAACGATGCACTTTTAAGTGCAAATATGACATACGGCAAGGAATCTCCTAACGTTGTATCGATAGCTGTGACGAATTTACCCAATAAGCTGGGGTATATTTTCGGCGAATCTTTTTCACTTGAAGGTCTTGTAATAACGGCAACGTATACAGACGGCAGTACAGCCCAAATCACCGATTATTCTATTCACGGCTTTGCTCCGTACGAATTCGGCAGACAGACGGTTACAGTATCATATTTACAGTTCAGTGCACAATTTGATGTTTATGTATCCGCCGGCGCAGCAAACGGATTTACCCAATCTCTTGAAGCGGGTCAAACCGCGGCTGAATTCAAAACGACATACTCGCAGTATGAAACATATGTTTTTGATATTGGTGGCAAATCGCTGCTTTTAGATGATTCGGTTATCAAAACAGGCTGTACCGTGGTAGTTGTTAATAACAGTAAGATTATCGAAAACCGTTTCATTGTCGTCAAAGGCGACGGAACGGGCGACGGCATTGTTAACGGAAAGGACCTTATAAGACTTAAAAAGTATTTGCTTAACGGTGACTCTGTTGAGCATGAAGAATTTGTTGACTACAACGGCGACGGTGTTGTTAATGAAACTGATGCAGAATATCTTGTGTCTTTGATTTGATATTTACAATAGAAAATTGCCCTGCCACTTGTGTGACGGGGCAATTTTTATTATTCGCTTACGAGCAGTCTTTCTGTTGTTCTTTCGCTTATAAGATGAATTATATAATCGGGTTTTTCTTCTTCTACTATTTCATAGTCTACGGAGTAATCCCATATCGGCATACATGTAAGGCTTGAAAAATGCTCTGCAATGAAATGAATTGCATTGAGTCCGTATGAGTCAAATATGAACATACCCTTCGGAAGCTCATCATTATCGATCTCTGTGTGTGAGGTTTTGTTTGAGAAGAATTCATCTGTGAAATTCCAGATGTATGCTTCCTCTTTTTTTGCACTGTCATACGGGGATAAAGGCGTATATTTGCTTATAAGAAACGGCGCTGTTTCAGTAAGTCCCATTTCCTCAATGCCTGCATATGACATCATATCTGTGTAAGGAACAGCAACATTTTTTATATCATAATCGGAAAGCGGATGAGGGGCAGCTTTGGGAAATTTTTTTGCAATTATGTTCATTATTTCAGCATATCCGTAATATGCACCAAGCTCCGTCCAATGTGTGTCGGTGTAATAATATATTTTTTCATCCTTGTGTGCATTCATTGTGTCTGTAAGGTCAATTACAGTTACGTTATTGACACTGCTTAAAGCTTCAACTGCCTGTGTGAGTGATGTTTCTTCGCCTTCAATATTAGCCTTCATGTCTTCGGGAACACCGTCACCGTATACTGTGAGAGGGTTGGGAACAATTACGTATATCACCTCAACCGTTTTACCGGCAGCCTTTTTTGCCTTTGTGACACGTGACTGTGCGAGCTTCTGCATCAGCAAAAGTTCTTTGTTTGTGAAGAGGTTTGTATGGTAAAGATCATCTAAAATTTCATTTTGACAAATGCGGGAGTCATATGTTGTAAATATCTCCCTATCTTCAGCTCCGCGCTTGTATTTTGCCTCGACAGTTACGGCATCGCTTGTGCTTTTACCGTCCACTGTTGCGCTTACAGAAAGCGCCTCGGACTTTCTATCTTCAAGTGTTACCGAAAACAGAAAGTTCCCGCCGTCGGGCGTTACGGTGAATTCATTTGTATATTCTCCGCTTACCGTTATTACAGATCCCTTTTCGCATGCACCTGCAAAAAGAACAGTATCATCCTTTGTGTTTGTCGAAAGCAGTATAACCGGCTGTGCGGTCACCGTATCTGATATTGGCGGTACCGTTATGCCGATGTCTGTTTCCAATGATTGTGTGACCTCGGATGTATCCGGATATGTAGTCCCACCGTCCGATGTATCGGCGGTGTCTGTGCACGCGGTGAGACTTATCAGAGATACAAGCAAGAGAATTGATATGATTTTTTTCATTGTTATCTCCGTTTTTATATGCTCATTATAATGGGCAAGATCATCGGTCTGCGTTTTGTTTTCTGATAAATATATTTCGCAAGGTCATCCTTCATTTTGTTTTTTATCTGTGCAAAATCTGAAATATTGTTATCAAAACATGTTTCGATAACCGCAAGGGAAATTTCTTCGAGGTCTTCCATAAGCTCCTCGGATTCCTTTACGTAAACAAATCCTCTGGAAACTATATCAGGACCTGCCATAATGAGCTGTTCGTCCATATGAAGCGTTGTTACAACGACGATTATTCCGTCCTCCGCCAAATGTCGCCTGTCACGTAAAACAATACTTCCTACATCACCCACGCCGTAGCCGTCAACAAGTATTTTACCCGAAGGAACCGTGCCGTTGAAGCGTGCACCATCCTCATCTATTTCGAGCACCTTACCGATGTCGGCAAGAAAGATATTTTCTTCTTTTTCGCCCATTTGCATAGCAAGCTCCTTGTGGCTTGCCAAATGTCTGTATTCGCCGTGAATGGGCATAAAATATTTCGGCCTTGTCAAAGCATGCATCATTTTAAGCTCATCTCTGCAGGCGTGCCCGGAAACGTGTACATCTGCGACAGCATCGTGAAGTACGGTGACACCTTTTTTGAAAAGCTCATTTATGATCTTGTTTACGAATTTTTCGTTACCGGGAATGGCATTTGCGGATATTATAACCACGTCTTTTTCGTTCAGTTCAACCTTATCATGCTCCGAAAAAGCCATACGGTAAAGGGCAGACATAGGCTCCCCTTGGCTTCCTGTTGAAACGATAGTAAGCTGTTCGGGCTTGTATTTTTTTATCTCGGAGATATCTATAAGTATTCCTTCGGCAGCGTGCATATATCCGAGACGTATTGCCACATTGACTACATTTATCATGCTTCTGCCAGTTATGGCAACTTTTCTGCCGTATTTTTCAGCAGCATTGATTATCTGCTGAACACGGTGTACGTTTGAGGAAAATGTTGCAATTGTGATACGTTTGTCGGCGTGGCGGAAAAAGATGTTGTCAAGCGATGCGCCGACCTTTCTTTCTGACGGTGTATAGCCCTGTCTTTCAGCGTTTGTTGATTCG
Organism: Eubacteriales bacterium; assembly: GCA_045588615.1. Taxonomy (GTDB): domain Bacteria; phylum Bacillota; class Clostridia; order Oscillospirales; family CAG-272; genus RGIG7213. The sequence goes on along the minus strand of JAZNEN010000092.1, from coordinate 14,319 downwards.
CACATCAAAAGCAAAACACCTTCGTCTCCAAGCTGACCAAGACGCGTCAGATTTATCATTTTACTTTCAATGGGAGTAAGATCTATCTTAAAGTCGCCTGAATGGATTATTGTTCCGAGTGGTGTTTTTATTGCAAGACATACTGCATCGGCAATAGAGTGGTTGACGTTTATAAATTCAACTGAAAAGACTGTGCCGAGCTTTATTGTATCGCCTGCATTTACCGTTACAAGCTCAGGGATGATATCAAACGTATGCTCCGAAAGCTTTTTTTCAAGGATACCTATTGTAAGCGGTGTGCCGTATACAGGGGGAGATATTTGCTTTAAAATGTAGGGAAGTGCACCGATATGGTCTTCATGTCCGTGTGTTAAGACAATACCTGTGATCTTTTCGTAATTTTTTTCAAGATATGTTATATCGGGAATAACAAGGTCAACTCCGGGCATATCTTCTTCGGGAAATCCCAGACCGCAGTCGACGATCATCATTTCGTCGCCGTATTCTATAACTGCAAGGTTCTTTCCTATTTCATAAAGGCCGCCGAGCATCATTACCTTTAATTTTTCTGTATTTTTATTTTTTCTTTTTGACATTATTTCTCCTTATTGTTAAATACTGTAAATTAATTCATACACTAAAATCCCCAAAAGGGTATGTAATACAAGCCGAGCACGAAAACCGTTTACTCGGCAATATATATTTTAATCACGAACACGTTAAATTATCCGTATTTTACCATATCAATATAGAATATTCGCCCGCTATTTATAAACATTTTTTAAATATTGAGTTTTTTGATTATTTCGGCTACTATATCGCGCGATGCACTTGCTGTATATCCTTCCGTTATTATTCGAAAGCCATTGTCGGATGCGCCTATGTTGGAACGCGCCGCCTGTTTTTTTACTATCACCCCGTCTCCGTATATCCTCTGATATGCGATATTTTCTTCATACAGACGTGCAAGCGCGGATGCCCTGAGATGTGAGGGAACTTTAACAAAATCCTCACGGACAAAGAACGGGCGAAGCATACAGTCAGCCGTTTCAAGGTTAAGTGAGTTGCGTTTTAAAAGTGACAGAAGCTTTACAGCTGTACAAAGCGGATCTTTCATATACATATTGCGGTAGAAATTTTCACGGGCTATATTATCCTCGTAGAGCTCCGAAGAAGGGCTCTCGAGATAATATGTGACATCGATCCCTTTGTTTTTTGCGATCTCTGAAAGGATGGGAACATCATAATAGGAAAGAGAAAGCATTCCTATCTTTTCCTTTTCTTCAAGAAATGTTATAATTGCACGTGCGTGATATTTATCTACGGTGTAAAGCTCACCGTTTACACTTTCGCTTATGCGAAGTGAATCTGTGTCCTCATCGAGATCAATGCAAAAATAACTGTTTGAATTTGGTGCGGTATATTCGTGTATCTCGGCACCGAGTGCTGAAAGTACACCTGACAGCAAACGGCATCCCCTTGTGTGTCCTACGATTATTTCATATCCATGCAGGTCACATCCTTCGTTTACCAATGCGCTTCTGTAAAGCTCATCTGCGCCGCTTACGTTCTCCGCTTCAAAAAAGTCTGACGGCGTCTGTATCTCACGGGAGAAAAATAGGGATTCTGCGAGCGACTCAAATTTAGCCTTCGGCTTAAGTCCGTTTTTGTCACGGAATATTATGTGAATACCCGAATCAAGAGCTGTCTTTTTTATAAATACCATTATGTCAAGTCGGTAATACATATTTATAAAATTTGCCATACTGAAAAAGCCTGTACCGAAATTCATACATTTACCGCCGCTGTATTTAACACCGCATATAAAGGCATCGGATGCCGATGAGCATACCGGATCACCGTCATCAAATACACCGACGGTTTTGACGAGCGCACCGACGGAGGCTCCGAGGGCACACATACCGTCAATTCCAAGTTCTGTATAAAAGTCTGCCTTTATACCGTCTGTGGTGAAAAGGGTTCCTTTTTTTATAACATTTCTCATTACATTTTCTCCGCTGATAACTTCCCCTGTGGGAATTATTGTGTTTTCCCTTAAAGTGATACCCGGATTTATTACAGCGCCCGCACCTATTACACAGCTGTCGGGTATGCGCACGCCGTCGCCGATCACCGCGCCTTTACAAATTATGCTTCCTGTGACCGAAACTCCGGAGCCTATTTTTACACTATCGTGTACAACGCTTTTGCAGATGCTTGAATTTTCACCTATTGCAAAACCTTCTCCTACAACGCTGTCAAATACCCCGCCGTATTCGGGTAAGAAGCCCTTTATTGAATATTTACCGTCCTTGGCTTCAAGGTTACATTTTCTGTATTCTTCAATGCTTCCAACGTCGCACCAAGAGCCTTCGGGGGCGTAAGAAAAAAGTCTTTTCCCTTCACTCATAAGGCGTGGGAAAAGGTCGCGGCTGAAGTCAAAGACGGTGTTTTCGGGCACAAATCTCATAATTTCCTTTTTAATTATATAAATGCCCGTGTTTATTTTGTCAGAAAAGATCTCACCCGCAGAAGGCTTTTCGGCAAAGCGTACTATCTGCCCTGTGGGCTTTGCCATAACAACGCCGTAAAGTGATGGGTAAGGTGTTTTAGCACAAACTATTGTAATGTCCGCATTTTTTTCTTTGTGAAATTCATATGCCGCATTTAAATCATAATCCCAAAGACCGTCACCCGACACAACTATAAAGTCACCGGACAGAAAATCTTCGCAAGCCTTGACACCGCCCGCGGTGCCCATCGGTTCATTTTCCAAAAAGTACGTTAAATTTACACCGTCGTAATAATCGGAAAATGTGCTTTTTATCATATCGGGCATATATTTCAAGGTTACTGCGGCATCGGTTATTCCGTTTTTGAACAAATGGCGTATTATATGCGCCATTATCGGTTCATTAAGTATCGGCACCAAAGGCTTCGGCAAAATATCAGTTATGGGCTTTAAGCGTGTGCCGAATCCGCCTGCCATAATTACTGCTTTTATTCCGTTCATAAAATCCCTCCCGAATATATTTTTTGCAAAAGTTCTGTGATTTATTCAGAGAATAACAGCTGTACAGGTGAATAAAACATAGCATAATGCCCAAAATCACAGCAGTATCGAAAAGGAGAAAACGTATGCTTAAGGGTGCACAGAAAAAGGTTATCATTGTCAAGGATACACAAAGCGGTATTTTTGACGAGGCGTATTTTATTGTGAAGAACAGTGCCGATCACAGAAATCTGACAAAACACGATATGGTTTCTGAGGCACAGCGTATAATCTCAGGCTCTGTAATAAATAGTGATGAGAAAACAAAAAAGCCTGAGAAATATCTCAGACCTTTATGGTTTTTTGTAGGTATGCTGTGTTCATCCTTAATATTTATCGTTTCGCTTCTTATAGAGCAGAATTATTTGTAAATATAATAAGGAGAGGTTGTTTTTCGGAATTCTTCCGATGTTCTGATGCAGTCTTTTATTATTGTGTCGGAGCTTATACCGTCAAAAAGTCTGCCTGTGCCGAATGTGCGTTTGAGAGCTTTTTCATCAAATTCCGTACCGTACATATATTTAACCGTTTCAACAAGCTTTACACCTGCGGCAAATGGGGAAAAAGCATCTCTGTCAGTTACGTGAAGCTGAACGCCCGAGCAAAGCTCACCCTTGAATTTTGAAAATGTAGGGGTGAAGTATACGGGACGGAATATAACTCCGTCAAGCTTTTTGGAATTCATCTCATCAGCCAGAATGCGTGCGTCATAGTTTGGTGCACCTATAAATTCAAACGGCTGTGTCGTACCGCGTCCCTCAGAGGCTTGCTTTGTTGCTTCAAAAAGGCAAGTGCCTATATACACAAGTGCCGTGTCAGTTGTCGGCATATTCGGCGAGGGGGCAACCCATGGCAGATCTGTATCACGGTGATAGATATCACGTGTCAGTCCCTCACAGGGGATAATATGCAGATCAACGCCGATATTTTCTTTTGCATTTATGTATTTCGCAAATTCGCCTATCGTCATTCCGTAACGTGTCGGCACAGCGTACTCGCCTATAAATGATGAGTTTGCTTCATCAAGTATCTCGCCCTCTATTTTGTTAAGGGATACGGGGTTCATTCTGTCAAAAACAACAAATGGGATCTTTGCACGCGCGGCGGATTTCATTGAACGTGTCATTGTATAAAGATACGTATAAAATCTCGCACCTACATCCTGAAGATCGAAAAGAAGCATATCTATGCCTTCAAGCATTTCGTCATCAGGTGCTTTTTTATCTCCGTAAAGACTTACAACGGGGGTGTTTGTTATAGGCTCACGCTCCTCATTTTCTATCTTACAGCCTGCCTGTGCCGCACCGTTCAAGCCGTGTTCGGGAGAAAAAAGCGTTTTTAAATTACAATGTTCATTCACAGCGACATAACTCGGGATGAGCTTTTTTGTAACCCCGGACATATTTGTTATAAATCCTGCAGTTGCTCCTTTTATGACGGGAAGCCATTTTTCTTGGCAATCTATGCCATTTAGCACCTTTATCATATGTTGCTCCACAAATGTGTTATCATACCGAGGTTTGAATCAATGTTTCTGTCGGTATAGGTAAAAATTATGTAATCGGGTTTACATTCGGCAATTGTGCCGATGTCGATCGGCGTATTATTATTTGCACCGTGTAAGCGTAAATGGCTGAAGCCCATACCCGCAAACGGGAAGAAGTACGCTCCGTATGAATCGCTGAGTGCGTAAGCTGTTGGAAGGGAAGGATTGTTTATGTATGAATCCCTCGGATAAAGTCCCCAGTTGATACCCGCAATTCTGTAACCGATACTGTCACTTCTCTTTATGGGATATATGTCTCCCGTTTCTTTGAATTTTGCAATAAGAAACGGTGTTTCTTCTTTCATGTTGTGCGCACCTAACATACTCGAAAGGTCACCGCCTGCACAGTTGACCATCTCAATGTTGAAGTCGGAAAGCGGATGAGCCTTCGCACCGGGGAAGTCCTTGTTTATGTACTTCATCATTTCGGCATACGCATAGTATGCGCCAAGCTCGCTCCAATGTGTGTCGGTGCTGAAATAGATCATTTCGTTTTTATGTCCGTCAAACACCTTCAAAAGATCGGGCACGATGATATCCTCGTGCTTGCCTGCGCCGTTCATATACGCCACAAATTCAGAACCGGGAGTGGAAAAGCGTTTACCGCCTGTTATGTCGAGCAAATAATCGTGTTGCTCATTGTGGTATATTGTAACGGGATTGGGTGCGATAAGATAAATAAGCTTAGTGTCTTTACCTGTTTGCGCCTGAACTTCTTTTAAAACATTCGAAAGAACGTTTCGTGTGTATTTAAGCGCCGCTTCATTTGCTTTAACACTGCCGAGCAGATATGAAACTGTCGGACGGTAGAAAAGAAGTGAATTTCTTCCCGCAAAAACATTGGTCTGATCACCGCCGAATGATACGGAAACCTGAACTTTGTTGCTGTCATTCTTGCCGTCGGCCGTTGCATAAAGCGTTATAACATCGTCTTTTGTACCGTTTACCTCAATGTAAAAATTGTGCCCGCGTGCCCTGTCGGTGAATTTTTCACCGTTTTTGCCTGCATATGTAATTTTTGCGTTATTTTCGGTTGAACCGTAAATAATGACTCTGTCATACGCCTGAGAAACTTTTCCCAAAATAACGGGAACGGCTGTCTTTTCCGTGGGTACTACCTGCGGTGCTGTTGTGACGGCATCTGTCGTAATTCCGTCTGTTGTATCTGAAGGGCTTGTTATATCGGAAGATGATGTTATATCAGCAGCTGTGCTGTCATTGTCCGATTTGTCGCCGGGCGAAGTTGTATCGTCTTCAACTGAACCGACCGTTTCTGCATCTTCGGTTAGTGTGTCTGTGTCCTCAACAGGTGTTGTTTCGCCGTTATCTGTTACATCGGACGGACTTGTGACTGCATTTTCTTCGGTCATGGAAGAAGCACCGTCCGTTGTGTCAGATGCACCGTCCGAACAAGCGCATGTGAAAATACACACAGCCAACAATAAAACAGATGCTGTGCTTTTTAAGTTGTGTTTAAAATCGGAATGTTTCATCTTGATCCTCCTTTTTGTTTTTTTATATCTCTTTGTTTTAGTGATACCTTTTATTGCTCTGTCCGGCTTTTTATTACAGATCTCCTTTTTGTATCGATCTCTGTCATCTTATGGTATAGCCAGAACATTGAAAGTATGCAAAGTGTCATGATAACACATGAAACGATAAGCCAGATGCAGTTTGCGGTATATGAGCTTGAACCCATAAAAAATTCTGCTGTAAAACCGCGTACAAGCGCCGCTAAAAATATAACGGAGATTATAGGATAAAAATGGCTGTATTTCGTAATTTTTGCAAGCTTGACTATCATCAGTACGAAAAAGAATATCAGAATAAGTGCCGATATTACCTGAGATATTCTTACAAAGCCCCAATAAACGCTGTCTGTGCGCAGACTTTCCAAAAATGTGTGAAGTCCTGCATACATTGTAAAGAATACTGCTGTGTTTGCACCGCGCATAGAAAGCTTCTTTTGATTCGCTATCATAAATGTCCATATTGCAATACAGCCGAGCGCTTCAAAGAAGAATACCGAAAGGCACCAGCTTTCATATACTTCAACGTATGAAGCAAACGGAAAACGGCAAAATGTCGGATTTGTGATAAATGTACCGTAACAGTCATCGGTAAAAGCGCTTCCCATTCTGCCAACGGCGATCGATAGCGGAGCATAAAGACACACCGCATCAAAGATATCAAGCATATGTTTTGTTTTGAATGTGAAACAGCACCATAGCACAATGGCAAGCGATGCGCCGAAAATACCGCCGTAAAGGCAGTATCCGCCTGATGTCAGATCCAATATTTCATCGGTTGATAAGAACAGGGCATAGTTAAATGTGACATACATCAGCCTTGCGAAAAAAAGTCCCGACAAAACCGCAAACGGTGCAATATAGAAGAATACTTCAGGATGGAATTTTTTTCTTTTGACATTGTGTACAGCAGGTAAAAATATGATAACGCAAATGCCTATTGCGATGAATAAAGCGTGCGGAGTGAAAAGGCCCGCATCAAGTAAAGTTTGCAAAATCTTATTTACCTTTCTTCTTTACTTTAAAAACGAAATCACGCTGGATAATGTAGTTTACAAAGTACATAATGATATCGTAAACAGCCTTGACGACAACAGGGAATGAAACAAATACAGCGTGCGACAAAGCATAATTTTCAGCGAGCTTCATGACACCGACGCCGCCAAGCATTACAGCGGTGGCAAGTACGGCATATTTGACAACTGCCGAGCGTGAGCAATTTCCGCCGAATACTATTTTTCTGTTTATCAGATAGTTGACTACGGCACTTATAACCCTTGCAAAGAAGAATGACATGCCGTATGAAAACATACATACGAATGTAAAGAGGGAGAAAAACAGATAGTCTACAACGAATGACATAATACTGCCCGATGCAAACAGGAAAAGTCTCGATGCGATTCGGAGCGAGTCTTTTACCGCATTGTAGTGGCTTGTTGCGTTTTCGTTTATATAAATTGTTTTTATTTCAATTTCACGGGGCTTTATGCCAAGCTCACGAAGCTTTAAAAGCATATTCATTTCATATTCGTATCTTTCGCCGTTAAGACGTGACATCACTTCAAAATACTCACGTGCAAAGCCTCGCAGTCCTGTCTGTGTGTCATATATCTTAAGGCCTGTTGAAAGCTTGAAAAGTCCGCGTGTTACGGAATTGCCGAGCTGTGAACGGAACGGTACGTTTTCATCAAACCGTCTTCCGCCGATTATCAGATCCTCCGGATGCTCTTCAAGTTCATTGGCGACCTTTTTGATATCGGTAACAGAGTGCTGACCGTCGCAGTCAGCCGTTATTATACCGTCTATTTCGGGCATACGGTTCATAATATATCCGATTCCCGATTTAAGAGCACTGCCTTTTCCTTTATTTATATAGTGATGCAAAACATGATTTGTATATTTTTCACATTCTTCAAAAACGCTGTCAAACTCCGTACCGCTTCCGTCATTAATGATAACTATGTTTTCAAATGATTCTGCAAGCTCCTTTAAAAACGGAAGAAACAGTGTTTTTTCGGGTTTATATGCAGGTATCAGTATTGCCGTTTTCATTTTCTTCAATCCTTTCGGTAAAGCTTGGGTTTATTTAAAGTAAATTATGTCGCTTACCTTTCTTTCACCGCTTCCGCAGGGTGTGTTTATTACCTGACCTTTATAGTAGAGCGTTGTTGAGCCGCCGCCGTCAAGGTTATATGCTGTTTTACAGCCTAAGTTTTGAAATTCCTTTGCAAGATCGGCAAAGGTCATACCGCCGATAGTCGTATTGTTTGTGCGTACCGCATCCACTACAAGTATAATGTAATGCAGAGTGTCTATTTGTCCTATTGCTACTCTCGGCTCACGTGCTCTTTGGCTGAGTCCGGGAGTGTTGAAGCTTGCGGGAATCTCATAATCCTTTACAAGTGTCGGACCGAAGCACCAAGACTGTAAAACACCTTCGGAGATGAGTGTATTTGCGTTTGTATTGTTACACATCACGGTGTTCAGGTCTCCGTTTTTGTCGATGTAACACAGGTCCCAGTCGCTTGTTGTACTGCGGTACAGCTTACCTTCTCTTATGATGATACCGTGGTTTCTGAATCCGCAGAAGTCACCGTTTACGGCAAATGTTGCGCCCACCGATTCGGCAATTGCAGAGGTGTAATGTCTGCCTGTTATCTGTCCGGATGCAAATGCTGTGTGCAACGCTTCGGGGGAAGCAAGCAATAAATCGCAGATGAAGTAATTTAAGTCACCTCGCTCAACCTTTGAGAGCGTAAGGCAGACTTCGCCCGTTACATGCTGGTCTATAAATATTTCATCTTCGTAAAATTCTCTGAATAATGGAGGTTTAGGCCTGTTTTCATTAGGTTTTGTTGTTACAGTGGAGGAGCTTGACGGCTTCGTCGTGACTGCGGCTGAATCATTTGTATTGTTTGACGGTGTGCTGTCAGCACCTCCGCCTGCTGTATTATCGGTGTCTTCACTCGGTTCATCACTTGATGTTCCGCCTGTTGTACCAAACAAGGCTTCAAACATATCGGGTGACCATGTTACGGGAGATGACGGGTCTGTTTGTGCGTCATTTATCGTTGCAGAGGTCAGAGTTTTGGAAGATGACGAGCAGAATGCCGCGACCATAAGAACCGAAAGCAGCGATGCCAAAAGCGAAACTGTCAGTTTTGCGCCATCGTGTGAGTTTCTTTTTTGTTTCATAAAATTCCTTTAATTTTTTTCAGTATTTTCAATATAAAGGCTTCTTGTGGGAAATGCAAAGCCAACATTCATGCTGTTTGCAAGTGTGAGTATTTCAAGGTTTACTTCATCTCTTGTTCTCAAAGCATCATCATTTTTCGGTGACATTACGTAGTATCTTACACCGATGTTAAGCGAGGACTCAGCATAATCGGTAAATGTCACGATATAACTGTCCTTTTCCACAAGTTTTGTCTTTTCCAGTATATCCTCGATGCCTTTTTTGAATTTGACTATAGTTTCTTTAGGTGTGCTGTAAAGTATACCTAAGGTAAGGTCAACTCGGCGCTTTGATATCGTCGTCCAGTTTACGATATGCTCACTTGTTATCTGTGAGTTGGGAAGGATGACAAGCGCCTGATCGGCACGTCTTAATTTTGTGGAACGGAGTCCCATTTTTTCAACCGTTCCTGTTGCGGAGCCTATTTCGATATAGTCGCCAAGCTCAAACGGATGGTCGAAGATGACTGTAAGCGAACCGAAAAGGTTTGCCGCTGTGTCCTGCGCGGCAAGGGCAATTGCCACACCGCCTATGCTGAGACCTGCAAGAAGGCTCGTGATGTTCGTTATCCATTGTTGCAAAATGGTTATGACACCTAAAATGATAACGACTATCTTCAATATAACGCCGACATAGTGTGCCGCAAGATTATATGGTTTTATCTGATTTTTCTCGTATATCTTTCCAATAATAAACTTTGCGTATCCGCAAAAGCCGTAAAGAACAGAGAAAAAACTTAACAGAGCAAGACTTGTCGCAGTTTTTGTACATATAAGCCTCAATCCTTCAGGCGGGGAAATGATATATGTGCAAAGCAAAAGCGCACATGTTACAAGTAAAATACGCAAAGCCGGCAAAACTATACCGTTTAAGGCTTCAACACGTTCCTCGTAATGTGTTTTATTTTTCATTGTCCTTTTTATAATCCGTTTTGCGATGGCGGTAAGTGCAAATTTTAATGCAAGAAAAAAGACAACGACGAGGATGCATATCAGTATTCTTACGAGATATTTGTCACAAAAGACGTCAAAATTCGCAGAAAAGTTATTAAAAAAATCAGTAAGGTATTTCATATATCAAAATTCTTTCTTTTCGGATTCTCTATGTTCTTTTGCGGCTTCAAATGCGGAATAAAGAAGTTTTACATCGTTAAGAGAATCTGCGAGGCTCAATTTTATCTGTCCGTGCTGACGTATCGCGCCTGAGCGTGTTTTTATGAAATCTCCGGGGCCTCTCATTTTTAAGTCGTGCTCCGCAATTACAAAGCCGCTGTTTGTTTCCTTCATTATTTCAAGACGCGACATAGCTGTTTTTGATGAGGATGCGGACACTAAAATACAGTATGATTTTCTGCTTCCGCGTCCGACACGTCCGCGAAGCTGATGAAGCTGAGAAAGACCGAAGTTTTCGGCATTTTCGATAACCATCATTGTAGCGTTGGGGATGTTGACGCCGACTTCTATCACAGTTGTTGAAACGAGAATATCTATCTTTCCTTCTTCGAAATTTGTCATTATTCTCGCTTTTTCCGTGCCCTTCATTTTTCCGTGTACACACGCAACGGTGTACTGCGGGAACACTTTGTTCTGCAAATGTTCAGCATACTCCACAGCGGTTTTTTTATCTGTGACGGATGATATATAATTTTTTGCCGTTTCTTGATTTTCAAGTGCTTCAATGGGCAATTCCTCTGCTGTTTTTTCTTCAACGGCAGGACATACGACGTAGACCTGATGGCCCGATGCTACTTCTTTTCTCATAAATTCGTTGATCCTCGCCCTGTAATCCTCATCCACAACATATGTGCTGACTTCTTTTCTGCCGGGAGGCATAGTATCTATGACAGAAACATCAAGATCACCGAACATTACCATGGCAAGAGTCCTCGGAATAGGTGTTGCGCTCATAACAAGCATATTCACGCCCTCACCCTTCGTCAGAAGTGTTTCTCTTTGCGCAACACCGAAGCGGTGCTGTTCGTCACAAATTACAAGTCCGAGCTTCGAAAACGACACAGTATCGGTCAAAAGTGCGTGCGTTCCGACTATTATCTGTGCTTTGCCTGTGCGTATTGCTTCGTGCGCACGCTCCTTTTCGGACTTTACCATATCGCCGACAAGAATTGTAACGTTGATACCGAGCGGCGTGAAAAATTCGTAAAGATCGCTGAAATGCTGACGCGCAAGAATTTCAGTCGGAACAAGCAAAGCGGTCTGATATCCGCTTTTCGCCGAGATGTATGCCGCCCCTGCGGCACATATCGTCTTGCCTGAGCCGACATCTCCGGAAACAAGGCGGCGCATAGGGATACGCTTTTGACTTGTCATATCCTTGTAAATTTCATTCAGCGTGCGTTTTTGAGCATCGGTAAGCTCAAACGAAAGAGCATTTTTGAAATCTGTCATATCACAGCCTGCCATATCGGGCGCTGTGCCGTGACGTGCGGAATCCTTTCGATTGTAAACACCTTCGGCAAACAGATAAAGCTCTTCAAAAATTATTCTCCGCTTTGCCTCGTTAAGAAGTGCAAAGCTTTCCGGCATATGGATATATTTCAGCGCATCAAATCTTGACATAAGGCTGTGCGCTTCTATGACATCGCTCGGTAAATTTTCTTCTATAAAGTCAAGTCCGTGCGGCAGAATAGTTCCGATGAGATGAAATATCTGAGCCGATGACATTCCGTCTGTTGCGGGATATACGGGGTGAAGCGGCAACAGCTTTTCACTATCATCACATGATTCCATCACAGGATTCACAAGCTCACATTGACGTCCGAATTTTACTACCTTCCCGTATGCCCTGTAAACTGAGCCTGTTTTGTAAGACGTCCTGCGGTAGTTCTGATTAAAGAATGTAATTGTACATTTTGATGTGTCATCGTATGCCATAAATTTTATTATGCTCATATTGTTTTTGGCACGTGACACCGTTGGAGGTGCAGCTATCTTCAGCATAAATGATGCTGTTTCGCCGTCTTGCGCCGAGGAAAGAGTTTTGACATTACCTCTGTACTGATACGCCCTCGGAAAATGGTACAGCAGTTCACATACAGTTGTTATACCCAATTTTGTAAGGATCTTTGCCCTTGAATCACCGATTCCCGAAAGATTTTTTATATTTGTTTGAAGATTGATTGCCATGGAATTACCTACCGAAATTTTCTTACAATAACTTATCTATTCCCAATTGCTTGCGCAATTTAAATTTATATAAAATAATAACGAGTGTGAGCATTATGTCAAACATTAAAAAAGCAATATTACCGAGTATAAGCATAATAGTGTTATATACGGTCGTGTCAAATTCTCCCGATGTTTCAAGACCGAGAATACTTATACATATTTTGTAGATTATTATGAAGCTGATGTTAAAAGTGAGGACCTTTAAGATCCAAGCCGCTATTTTGTTGAATCGCTCAAAAAATATTTTTGCCATCGGATACCAGCCGAAAAACAAAGCATATACCACGGCTGAAAATTTTTGCGGAAGTATCAAAACGGAGATAACTGCGACCGTAGTATACATTATCCACGGATATTTTCCTCCTATTTCAAGGACAGAGAAAACCATAACGAATACGGTCACAGCGGCAATTGTCAAATCAATAACACTGAATACAGATGAAAGGTAAAGTATTACTACCTGTAAAGATGACAAAACACCGCAAAGGGCAAGCTTTTTTGTGTTTGAAAGTTTTTTCTTTCCCAAAATGTTCCTCCGTCAGCATCCGCCGCCGCAGCAGTTGCAAAGGCAGTTTGCACACATAAGCGTAGTACAGATGTCGCATATACAGCAATCTGTGCCGTTGAATGTAGTTGTGTAGGGTGCGCTTGCTGAGCGCGCGCGCGAATTTATCATGTCAAGTGCCTGACGGTATTCATTATTGTCGGGGTCCATATCGCACGCTGTTCTGATGGACGACTCAGCATCGAAATACCAGCCCCTGCTGTAGTAAACTGTACCTTTGAGAAAATGCCATTCTGCAGTACGGTCGTTTATCGGCACTGTGTCAAGCAAGCGGTCAGCTTCCGAAAAGCGGCGTGCTGTTATGTGTACACGTATTGTGTAGTAAATTCCGACACCTGAACCGGACGAGCCGGATGTACCGCCGAATCCGCTGAAATCTGACTTTCCGCTTTTCATTTTTTGTATGCGGTCGTAAGCGTCGTTTATTTCCTTCATTTTTTCTTCAGCCTGCGCCTTTAAGGGACTGTCTGCAAAGTTGTCGGGATGATATTTTTTTGCAAGACTGCGGTATGCTTTTTTTATTTCATCGTCCGAAGCATCACGGCTGACACCGAGGACGGAATAAGGATCTCTGTTCATTCATTTTCCTTTCGGGAATACTCTATTGTTTGTCGGTTATATTTTTTGCTGTATGCACAAGTCCAAGCTGTGCAATGTTTTCGCATATAGCGCCGCATGTTCCGTGTGAAAGTATAACGCAAGCGTTATACACGTGGGCTGATTCCATGCAAAGCGCACGGTAAAGCATTTCGGATGATGATTTCATATCGGTTTTTGAACAAATAAATGGATTGAACTGACCGTTTTTTATATCTTTGTCATAATCCGCTATTGCATCTGCAAGATAAATAAACCTGCCTGTATGGAAGCCTGCTTCATATGAGGCGGCTTTTTTATTTTCATCTTCAATTCCGAATGATGCTATCTTGCCGATAAGTTTACCGAATACATCGGCAATTTTATCCGCTGACGGCGTATTTTCTTTTTCAAGTGCATCAATTTCGTCAAGACGCTGTTTTATCTCGTTTTCAATTTCCGGCATTGGCTGAGCCCTTTTTTTTATGTGCCTTGCAAAAGGATAGGCAAGATATGAGGCGATTTTTCCAAATCCTTTTGAATCCTTTATGTCATCAAGCGCCTTGTAGTATATAAGGTAAGACGAAACAGAGGCTGTATATTCAAGCTGTACTGTCGGTAAAACCGAAGG
>JAZNEN010000091.1:0-1648 GCA_045588615.1 Eubacteriales bacterium | reverse complement strand
CTTTGCATCATATTTTCTAAGCTTTTTTCGCTTTATACTTCGCTTATCTTATCTCGTCTGTTATTCAATTTTCAAGGACCAAGTCCGTCGCTCTCTGTCGGCGACTCGTTTATATTACCACATCTCTTTCGTTTTGTCAACCCCTTTTTTTCATTTTTTTAAAAAATTTTTTCAGAGGTTTTCGAGCCACTATATGATGTGATTTTTGACACATTCCCGTGTTTAAATCAATATATCATATTTTCCGTTTATTGTCAATTGTATTTTTGCATTATTTTCTTGTTTTTTTTATTTAATTTGACACAAAACAGTTATTTTTGCAAACAACTCTATATTTATTCATTTATGTGGTATATAATAATACAGCGGAGGAATTTACTTATGGATTTGAAAACACTTAAAACAAACCTTATAAATGAGTACAAATACAGAATTGAGCTTCACGCACATACAAACGGTGCAAGTGCTTGCAGTCAGATCTCACCTGAAATGATGGCAAATACATATGCCGATCTTGGATATGACGGAATCGTAATAACAAATCATTTCACCTATCAGAACAAGACGGAGAAAAAGGAATACATAAACAAATATCTGAATGATTTTGAACTGACAAAATTTTACGGAGAAAAACTTGGACTGACTGTTCTGTTAGGCACAGAAATACGTTTTACTGAAAACGTCAACGATTACCTCATCTACGGCGTCGATATTAATATATTGAATGATATATATGATCTTTTGCCTTACGGTGTTGAAAATTTCAGGCGTGAGCTTGAGCTTGAAAGAAGTTTGTTCATCCAGGCGCATCCGTTCCGTGATAATATGACAGCGGTCGACGGTAAGCTTCTTGACGGTGTTGAGGTGTTCAATATGCACCCCGGTCACAATTCAAGAATAGGGCTTGCATCAAAGTATGCCAAAGAAAACGGATTGGATGTGATCACCGCAGGAACGGATTACCACAATCCCGGACGTGACGGACTTGCCGCATTAAGATGCAAGGGTCTGCCGGATGATTCGTTTGCGGTGGCAACTCTATTGAAAAGCCGTGACTATTTGCTTGAAATAGCAAGAAACAATATAATAATACCTTAAAGTGAAGGCAGGCTCACGAACCGATCGATGAGCCTGCCCTGTTTATTTATTAATACATCAGTTTAATTTCAAGTCAAGCGTGTAGAGAAATTCCACAGTGTCGCCGTCGGAAGGTATGTATGCACCGCACCCCACGGAGGGTTGTTCACCGTTGACGGTGTATATCCACCCGGAAAGTTCACCGTACTGTAACTCCGAAATACCGTTTATACTTTGTATATACGCATATGTACCTGTACCGCTTTTGCCTATGACAAGCTCATATTTCTTCCCTGCACGTATAAGCACGTCATAAACCGTTTCATTTTCGTATATCGGTATATCTGTTTTTGAAAGTATTTCGCCTTTGCCTATTTCCTCAGCTGTTACGGAAAACGTCACTGTGCCGACCGCTTCGCCGTCGGGCGTTTCTGTTTTGTAATAGTTATCGGCAGATGAAAAATCAACGAAGAACGAAAGACCTGCAACAACAGCGCAAATTACAAAGATAAAAATGAAGTTTTGCGCCTTTGTTTTTTTGAACAATATCAGCAAAACACAGCAGAAGACA